>DASYCL010000840.1:0-11891 GCA_036500245.1 Polyangiaceae bacterium
TTACGGGGCGTCTTGGTCGGAATGTACATGGGGTTCGGGCGTTTAAACCAAATCGGTGAGCCGCGCAAGGTTCCCACGGAACTGCTGCTCATTCGTTCCGCATTCCGATACGCGGTCGCGCAGCTCAGCCATTCTTCGCGGTCAAAAGCTTTTCGATCAGCTGAGCCGAGTAGCCGCTCAATTCTTTGAACACGACGCCCATGCCGGCTGGGTCCGTCTCGACGCGGACCACTTCGCCGACGCCTTCGATCGTCTCGATGCCGTCCATCACGACCGTGAAGCGCAAATCGACCTCGGTGCCGATCGGAAGCGGGGCGCTCGTTTTGACGAACGCACCCGAACGAGAAATGTTGGTCACGTACTCTTCGATGAATTGATCGAAGGAGTCGAACTCCTTGTTGATCGTGACTCGCTCGTTCTGGCGTGCGTTCGTCATGACGACCTCGTGAGTCGAGAGCTACTTGCCCTGCAAGTCGAATTGCTCGATGTGATACTCGCGCCGCGGATTGAATTCGATCCGGCGCATATAGCGTTTTTCGGCTTCGAGCACGGCGGCCTTTTCCTCGCCTTGCATCAAGTCGACTACGGCTGGATGCGCGTTGACGAGCACGGAGTAACCGGAGAGCGTTGCGCGTTCGCGCCGAATTTGCCGCAGGATTTCGTACGCGATCGTCGTGCGCGATTGAATCTGGCCGGTGCCGTCGCAGTAGAAGCACATCTCGTGCATCGTGCGGTTCAAGCTCTCGCGCGTGCGCTTGCGCGTCATCTCCAAGAGCCCAAGCTCGCTGATGCGGTTGATCGTCGTCTTGGCCTTGTCCTTGGCGAGCAGGGCCTCGAGCGCGCGCCAAACCTTCTCGCGATTGTGTGACAGATCCATGTCGATCAAGTCGAGGATCACGAGTCCGCCGATGTTGCGGAAACGGAGCTGGTACGCGATTTCTTCGACCGCTTCGAGGTTAGTCTTGAGCGCGGTTTCCTCGAGATCGCGGCTGCCTTTGCCGACGTAGCGGCCCGTGTTCACGTCGATCGCGGTCAGCGCCTCTGCTTGATCGATGATCAAGTAGCCGCCGCTCGGCAGCGGCACTTTGCGGCTGAGCGCGCGAGAGATTTCGTCTTCGATGCCATAAGCGTCGAAGATCGGCTCATCTCCGTTGTAGTACTGGATGTCCTTCACACGCGCCGGCATGAACATCTCGACGAAGCGGACGAGGCGCAGGTATTGCTCCTTATCGTCGATGACAATGCTCTCGATGTCGTCGGTGAACAGATCGCGCGCGGTCTTGAGCACGAGGTCGAGTTCGGTGCAGAGCACGGTCGGCGCCTTCGCACCGTCGCGCTTCTTCGACACGTCTTCCCAAAGCTTCACCAGATAACCAATGTCCGCTTTGAGAGATTTTTTGGTCAAGCCTTCGGCGACCGTGCGCACGATGATGCCGCCGGTTGCGGGCTTCATCGGTTCGACCACGTCGCGCAGGCGCGCGCGCTCGCGCGCGGATCCGATGCGCTTCGAAACGCCCACGTGTTCGACCGTCGGCAAATACACCACATAACGACCGGGCAGCGAGACGTGGCTCGTCACGCGCGCGCCTTTCGTGCCGATCGGCTCTTTCGAGACCTGCACGATCACTTCATCGCCTTCTTTGACGACTTCGGTGATCGGCACCGAGCGCGAAACGCGGCTCGTCGGCTTGCCGTTTCCCCGCCGATCGCCGCGGTCACGACCTGGGCGATCGCGGCGCCCGTTGCGATCTTTTCCCCCGCGTTCGTTGCGCTCGCGGGTCCGCGCTTCATCCCGCGCCGCTGGTTGCGGGCTGCCGTTGACGCGTGCGACGGTGGCTCCGTTGTTGCGCGCCGCATCCGCGCCAGGTTGCGCTGCATTCGGCGATGACGAAGCCTCCGCATTGTCGCGGCCACCGCGACGCCGACGCCGACGCCGACGCCGACGCACCGCTTCGTCCGCGGGCGAGTCGGTTCCTGCGCCGGCTTCGCTAGCGCCAGCCAAATCCGGCTCGGCTTGGGGATCCGATTCCGTGACGACGAGTAATTGATCGTCAGTCGCGCTGGCCCACGCCGAATCGACCTCGGTCGCGACCACGGTCTCGTCTTCTTCGGCGTCGTCGCTTTCGTTTTCTTCGCCCTCTTCTTCTTCCTCTTCCTCTTCCTCTTCCTCGCTGGACGAGCCTTCGGCGTCGGGCTCGGCGCTGGCGCCGTCGTCATCGGGATGGCGGGCGGCGACGCTCACTTGCTCGTCGTCATCGTCATCGTCGTCATCATCATCATCGTCATCATCTCGCACGGCGTCGCGGCCGAGGCCGGATTGACCGTGGCGCTTGCCGCCTTCGCCTTTGGCGAACTCAGAGTCCTCATGACGATGCGAGCCGGACAAATAGGCTTCGAAGTCGTCGGGCCGGATCAGATCCTCGACGTGCAGGAACGCGGCTCGCTCCATGCCGACGTCGATGAACGCGGCTTGCATGCCGGGCAGCACGCGCGTCACGCGTCCGAGCACGATATTGCCGACGGTGCCGCGAGCGGCGGCGCGCTCGATCTGCAGTTCGGCGATGATTCCCTCTTCTATGAGGGCAACGCGGGTTTCACGGATGTCACAATTGATGACGAGAGTATTTCGAGGCATGGCTTTCGGGTGGCCACGTCGCAAAACCCCTGAATTTCGAGCGCGAACGCTAGGTAGACCAAATCAACGCGGAGTGCGGGAAACGACTCGGCTCGGAAGCGGAGTCGTGCCGAACCGCGCAGCGGATCGCCGCGGAGCGTCGCCAACTGCCGGTAAAACCGGTTGGGACGCGGGTGCGCTGCGACAGTCGAGCTTGCGTGCGGTGGCAAGACACGGGGATCTTGAGAAGGGCTGGGGTAGGAAAAAAGTTCGTGTGCGGGTGGAGCGTCTCCACCTCGGTGGCCCAGGGAGGGCCACTGCCCTGGTCGGTCGCGTGAAATCCGGACCGACGGGCAGAGTCGCTTGGCGACGAACTCAGGTCAGCATGAGCGGCGGACCCCGTCAAGGGTCGGGAAGTGCAGGAAAGCACCAAGAAAATCCCTTGGCTTTCCGGCCGGATAGCCACCAAGCCTAGAATGCCGCCGATCTTTCGCACGGCGCGGTCGCTCAGCGGATACTCGGCGGGCCGTGACCACTTCGTTTCTGGTGCTCGATATCGAGACGGTGCTCGACCCCGAATTGCCGATCGAGACAGCGGATAGCGAGCGCTTGCCCGCGCCGCCTCATCATCAAGTCGTCGTGCTCGGCGCGCTGCTCTTTGACGCGGCGTACGACGTGAAGCGCATCGGCGTGATCAGCGAGCTCAAGGACGAAGCCGGCATCCTCGAAGACTTCGCGCGACTGCTCGAAGAGCGGCGACCGTGTCTCGTCACGTTCAACGGGCGCACGTTCGACATGCCGGTGATCGCGACTCGCTGCCTCCGTCACGGCATTCCATTTCGTCACTACTATCGCTCGCGGGACGTGCGCTATCGCTTCTCGCCCGAGGGACATTTGGATTTGATGGACTACGTCGCGGACTTCGGCGCGGCCAAGCCGTCGAAGCTCGACATCGTGGCGAAGCTGTGCGGCATGCCGGGCAAAGTCGGCATCGACGGCAAGGACGTGGGACCGCTCGTGCACGCAGGTCGCATCCAAGAAGTTCGCAACTATTGCTTGTGCGACGTGGCACAAACGGCGGCCGTATTCTTGCGTGTGCAGCTCGTGCGGGGCGAAATTGAGCGCGATCAATATCTGATCGCAATGCGTGGCTTGATTGCGCAGATCCGCGCCGACGTTCGCTTGCAACCGATCGCGGAAGCGCTCGACGAGCGCCGACTCCTGCTAGAGACTAATCTAGTTCAGATCGCACCCAGCAGTTCTGGAGGATAGCCATGTCGCTCACCGAAAAACGCAGCACGCACAAGGCCGGCAAGCTTGCGCCCGCACAAGTCGAAGCGCTGCTCGCACAAGTCCCCGGTTACAAGCTCGACGATAAGCGCTCGGAGATCCAAAAAGAATATTCGTTCGCCGATTTCTACGAGACGATCGCGTTTGTGAACGCGCTCGCGTACATCGCGAACCAAGAGGACCACCACCCGGACCTCGCTGTCAGCTACAACAAATGCAAAGTGAGCTTCACCTCGCACGACGCCGGTGGGCTCAGCGAAAACGACTTCATTTGCGCCGCGAAAGTCAACGCGCTGATACGCGACTGAGCGCGGTTCGGACTCACGGTTCGCGATAGAAGCGCGGCACGCGGCGCGAGATGTCGGTCAGCACCTCCCACGGGATGGTGCCGAGTGCGCTCGCGATTTCTTCGGCCGAGATTTGGTCTTGGCCGAGCGTGCCTTTTTGAGCGCCGAGCACGACGCACTCATCGCCGACGCGTACGTCCGTGATTTCGGTCACGTCGAGCATGGTCATGTCCATGCTCACTGCGCCGACGACGGGCGCGCGTTTGCCGCGCACGAGCAGCGCGCCGCGATTCGACAGCGCGCGGCTGAAGCCGTCGGCATACCCGACCGGCACCGTCGCGATGCGGCTCGGGCGCGTGGTGCGAAAGGTCGCGCCGTAACCAACCGCTGCGCCCTCGGGCAATTCGCGAAGCGCGACGATTTCGCTGCGCACACGCATCACGGGGCGAAGCTCGGGGCAAACCCCAGCTCTGGGTTCAACGCCGAACAGCGCGATACCCGGCCGCACCACGTCCAGCCACGAGCGCGGGCTCTTGAGCAGCGCCGCGCTGTTTGCCGCATGGCGCAAGAGCGGCGTAATACCCTCGCTACGAAACGCGAGCGTCGATTCTTCGAACAGATCGAGCTGCCGATCGAGCGATTCCGGCTCTGCGGCGTCCGCGCAAGCAAAGTGCGTCATCAAGCCTTGAAGGCGGACCTCGGGGAAACGGCGCAGCGCCTTCGCCATCGCTGGGATGTCTTTCGGCGCGATGCCGAGCCGAGCCATGCCGGTGTCGATTTTCACGTGCACGTTGAGCGGCTCGGCGCCGCTGAACTTCACTTCGTCCGCGATGGCTTCGAGCTGACTCGGATCGTGCACGACTGGCGTGAGATCGTGGCGCAAGAGCTCGCCCCAGGCGCGGCCATAGTAGCCGCCCGTGATCAGGATCGGCACTTGAATGCCAGCTTGTCGGAGCTCGATGCCTTCTTCGAGCAATGCCACGCAAATGCCGTTCGCACCGGCGCGTTCGAGCGTGCGCGCGACGGCTTTCGCCCCGTGCCCGTAGCCGTCCGCCTTGAGTACGGCCCAGACCTGCGCACCGCCGGCCGCGCGCTGCACAATCCGGAGGTTATGCCGCAGATTGGCTAGATTCACTTCCGCCCGTGTCGGCCGCACCGCATCCGAAGGCACGGCGCGCTGTGGGCGTAGCACCCTCGGGAGTGGAGTTGCCAGTGCGGGGGAGAGCGCGCTGAGTGCTGGGTGCCGCGTCATCGTGCTACGTGAGTGGTTAGCGGAGGGGCGAGTAAGGCGTCAACTTAATCGCGGAGTTTGTCGTTCGCGCTCGAACGTTGGCGAGCTGATTCTGACCTTGCTGAAGTTTTCAGGCACTCAGCGCGGAGAACTACATCGTGGCCCGTTGGTTTTGGTTTGCGATCTTTCATTGAAAGCAACGCTTCATGCAGCTCTTGTAGTCCGTATTGCAGGTTTTGCACGCGGCGCTCGGCTTGCCGGCGTCCGGTTCGCACGAGCGGTCGCACTGCTGAAAGTTATCGCGACACGCGCTGCCGCATGCATCTTGTGGTGCCGTTAGGGTTGGGGTGGGCACCGGCGGCGGCGCGCCTGCGTCACCGTACCAGCGCGTGGCGATGGGTGGCGGCGGCGCGTGCACGCTCGTCGGCGCGGGCACGACCAAATAAAATTGGCGCGCTTCCGTCGCCTTCGAATCAGTGATGTTGAGCTTGGGGCAATTCGGATCGCCGTCCGCGAATGCGCGCGCGCGCCGACGCGCGTACTCGATGCGATCGCGCGGTTGGCCGTAGGTATACATCCCGAGCCACTCTTTCCAGCATGCCTCGCGGTGAGTGGGCGCGGCGTCGGCTTCCAAGTCCAAGCGGTAGCAATGCTCGAAGCGCACGTTGCCTTCGTAAATCGACTGCACGCTCGGCCCGCAAGCAACCGCGCCCAACGCGACGAACGCGACGAACGCGACGAACGCGACGAACGCGAGCGTTAGCGGTGAGTGGCCGAGCAGCGATCGCGCAAAGCGCGGCGCGGGTTCCTTCTCGGCTGAGCCTTGCACGGTATCTGTTTTCCCTGACCGCGCGGAGCGGCGCAAGCAGGAGCCTGGGGAACGCGTCATGGCCGGGCTTTTCTCATGCTATGTCACGCTCGAACATGTTTACCGGCTTGGTCGAGCTCACGGGCACCCTAGTGCGGCGCGCGCGCCGTGGCCCGGGTTTTCGCATCGCGATCGAGGCTCGGCTCGGCCCGCTCGCGCTCGGCGAATCGATTTCGGTGAGCGGCGCGTGCCTCACTGTCGTGAACGCGGACGAGCGCAGCTTCGAAGCGGACGTGTCGCTCGAAACCGCCCAGCGCACGACGCTCGGCGCGCTCGATCTCGGTAGTTCGGTGAACCTCGAGCGCGCGCTAAAAGTCGGCGATCGCTTGGGCGGGCACTGGGTGAGCGGCCACGTGGACGGTGTGGCCGAGCTGCGTCGCATCACTCCTGAGGGTGAATCGAAGCGACTCAGTATCGCGTTTCCGCGCGAGTTCGCGCGCTTCGTCGCGAGCAAGGGTTCCGTCACGCTCGATGGCGTGTCACTGACGGTAAACGACGTCAGCACCGACACGCTCGAAGTGATGGTGATCCCCCACACCCTCGCAGTCACTACGCTGGGGGAGCTCGCGCCGGGCGCGCGGCTCAACTTCGAAATCGACACGATGGCGCGCTACGCCGTTCGCTTCCTTGAAGTGACGAGCGTGGAGCCTGCCGCGCGAAACGACGAAGCCAGCCTCAAATCTGCGCTCGAACGCGCGGGCTTTCGCCTCGGAACGGGCTCAGGAAATTCATGAAGAGCGAAATCCCGCACGCAACTCGTCCACTCGACATCGCGCCGGAACACTTGGAACGAGTGCGCGCCGCGCTCGACGACGTTCGCGCCGGCAAGATGGTGATCTTGGTGGACGACGAGGATCGCGAGAACGAAGGCGATCTGTGCCTCGCCGCCGATCGCGTCACGCCCGAAGCGATCAACTTCATGGCTATGCATGGCCGCGGTTTGATCTGCTTGACCTTGACCGAGGAACAAGTGACTCGCCTCGATTTGCCAATGATGAGCGCGCCGGGCAGGAGTGGGCCGCGACTTGGCACTGCGTTCACCGTCAGCATCGAAGCGAGCGAAGGCGTCACGACCGGCATCAGCGCGCAGGATCGCGCACACACCGTGCGCGTCGCGAGCAATCCGTGCGCCGTTCCGAGCGACATCGTGGTGCCAGGGCACGTGCTGCCGCTGCAAGCGCGGCCGGGTGGCGTGCTGGTGCGCGCCGGACAAACCGAGGGCTCGGTCGATCTGGCGCGACTCGCGGGTTTGAACGAAGCGGCCGTGATCTGCGAGATCATCAAAGACGACGGCACGATGGCGCGGATGCAAGATCTCGAGGCGTTCGCCGCGCAGCACTCGCTGCGCATCCTGACGATCGCCGATTTGATCTCGTATCGCTTGCAGACCGAGCGCTTGGTCTCGCGTTTGTCGCAGGGCGAAATCATCCTCGATCGCACGGGCACGCCCTGGCATGCGATCGTGTTCGAAACCGTGCTCGAGAAACGACAATTCCTCGCGCTAGTGAAGGGCAACATCGAGGGCTCGCGCCCGACTCTGTGCCGTATGCACGCGGGTTCGACCCTCGCCGACGTGTTCATGTCCACGAGTGGAGACGGCGGCAAGCACCTCGACGAGGCGATTGATGCGATCGAGCGCGAAGGCAGTGGCGTCATCGTTTATCTGCCGCCACAACACGATCTGCGCGACGATCTCGAGCGGCTTTTACGTCGAGCCGAACCGAAAAGCGCGCCGAACGCGTCGCGCGGTCCACTGCCCAATACGCCGACTCGTCCGCACGGCGGTACGCTGCGCGAGTATGGGCTCGGCGCTCAAGTCCTGCGTGAGCTCGGGCTCTGCAAAATCCGGCTTTTGACCAACAATCCCCGGAAAATCGCCGGCATTCAGGGCTACGGGCTCGAGCTGGTCGAGAGCGTTCCGCTCGTTTCGATGCAAAAGAACGGCTGAGCTCCGTGTGTCTCGGGCCCATGATGCTAGCATCCGGCCCCGCGACCCTTGCCGTCGCGCTTCAAACCGATGTCTCACGCGAAAGCACCCGAATCAGTCGAAGGTAACCTGATCGTCGCGAAGGGAACGCGCTTCGCGATTGTCGCAGCGCGTTTCAATAGCTTCATCGTCGACCGATTGGTGGACGGTGCGCTCGACGCGCTCCGTCGCCACGGAGCGGAGACGGCGAACATCACGATCGTGCGCGTGCCCGGCTCTTGGGAAATTCCTCTGGTTTGCGCGCGGCTCGCCAACAGCGACAAAGTGGACGCGGTGATCGCGCTCGGCGCCGTGATTCGCGGTTCGACGCCGCACTTCGACTACGTGGCCGCCGAAGTGTCGAAGGGCGTGGCGCAGGCCGGGCTTTCGTCGCAAAAACCGGTCAGCTTCGGCGTGCTCACGACCGATACCATCGAACAAGCGATCGAACGAGCCGGCACCAAGGCAGGCAACAAGGGCTTCGACGCCGCGCTCGCTGCGATCGAATGCGTCTCGCTCGGTCACGCGCTCGCGCAAGCGGGCTTTTGAGTCGGTCGCATGGGCGCGCGCACGTTGGCCCGCGAGGCTGCCTTGCAGATGCTGTTTGCAATCGAAGCGGGCGGAACGGACGTCGAGCGGGCAATCACCGATTTCTGGGCCGAGCTCCCAGCGGACGATCCGGAAGGTCGTCCCTATGCGGACGGGCTCGTCCGGGGCGTCGTGCATGATCTCGAAAAGACCGACGAACAAATCAAAAAAGCCAGCCAAAACTGGCGAATCGAGCGCATGACGCGCGTGGATCGCAACGTGCTCCGCATGGGCGCGTGGGAGCTACTCGCGCGAAGCGACGTGCCGCGCGCGGTGATCTTGGACGAGGCGGTCGAAGTCGCGAAACGTTTTGGCACCGAAGAAAGCGGCGCATTCGTCAACGGTGTGCTCGATCGCATCGCCGAGAACCTCGGGCGCAAGGACGCAGACGAACCGACCGGCGTGAGTTGAGGTAGCTTGGACCTTCGGTTCACCACGCCCGAATTGCGCAAGCTCGATCTGCTCGGCACCGAAGTGATCGTGTCGACGTTGGCCGTGGACGAGCGCCCGCCGCACGGCGTGACGGGCCTATTGGACTTTCGTCTGGCGGGGCGTATTTCGCGGCTGCTCGAGAGCGGTTTCGCGACCGGGCGCGTCGGTGAAGTGTTGCTCGTGCCGGGTAAGCCGAAACTGCCGTTCGACAAATTGCTGCTATTCGGCACCGGAAAGAAAACCGAGTTCAACGATCCGGTCTTTCGCGCGGTGGTTGACAAGATCTTGCGCACGCTCGAAGGGCTACGCGCGCGAACCGCGGTGGTCGAGTTGCCCGGTCGCCACTTCAACGCGATTTCGCCGGAACGCGCGGCCGATATTTTGCTCGAATCCGCCGGCGGCCAGAAGGAGCACGACGTCTGGACGCTGGTCGAGCCGCTCGATGCGCAGCGCGCGATCACGCAGCACATGATCCAAGAGCGGCGTCGCGTGCGCCACGTTTGAGGCTGCGAGCTACTTCTTCTTCGGGCTCGCGGGAATGTGCCCGCTCGCGCTCGGCGCCGCATGAATCGCCGGCGTCGGATTCACGTCCGCCTTGGTCAAGATGACGCCGCCGAGGATGACGTTGCCGTTCGTGTAACGATCGTATTCGAGCACCATGCCTGGGTAAGTGTCGCGCGCGACGGTGTTGAAGTCGTTCGGCGTCGTGACCGTCTCGGTGCTTTGCGGTGGACCGAGCTCTTTTCTCAACGCGGCGGGCACCATGCCAAAGCCGAGATAGGGCGGAATGCCGCCGTTGAAAAAACCGTACGCGCGCGGCCTGCCTGCAGCATCCGGCCCGGCAGGCCGTTCATGCCGATGGATCACCATGCGATCGACGACTCCGTCTTTCAGTTCGAATTCGATCGCGCGTTTGATGTAGCGACACTTGTCGACCGTCTTGATTTCGCACGGCGCTTCCATCAATCGCTCGATGGTTTCAGTCGTCGCGCCAAAGCGAATCGGTCCGACGCCGGTGCCTGCAAGAATGGCGAGTCGCGGTCCGCTCGGCAGGTCGTCGGGCGATGGCGGGGCTGCGGGCGCCATCGGTGCGTTCGCAGCAGCGCTCGCACTAGCCGCAGCGCTCGCGTCGGGGCTCGGGCTTTTTTGCGTCGATTTGCAGCCAACGAACGAAATCACAATGACGAACGGGACGACCGAAAAGGTGGCGCTTGAGAGCATGAATCCTCCGACGAGCGAACGTGTAGCACGGGCGAATCATGCCGCGGTATGCCTCGCAATTTGACCTCCGCGCGCGGGCAGGACAAAAACCGCGGACCCCACGATGCAAGCCTTCGCGCCGCGGCGCTTTCTGTTCATCACTGGCAAGGGCGGGGTGGGGAAGACGACAGTGACCGCGGCATTGGCAACTGCGTTGGCCGGCCGCGGATTGCGCGTGCTCGTTACGGTGTGCGGGGCGAAGGAGCGCTTGTCGACGCTACTGGGCGCGCCGTCGCTCGGCCCGACGATCAGCGAACTGTGCCCGAACATTTTCGGCGTGCGGCTGGTATCTGAAGTCGCGCTGCGAGAATACGGCACGATGAAGCTCAAAAATCGCGTGCTAGTCGACGCGATCTTCGACAGCAAATACGTGAGCGGATTCTTGAGCGGTACACCCGGTCTCAAAGAGTGGTCGCTGCTCGGCAAAGCTTGGTATCACGCGACTGAAGCAGACGCGGATGGTCGGCCGCGCTTCGATGTCGTCTTGTTCGACGCGCCGGCGACAGGTCACGGCCTCGATATGCTCCGCGTGCCTAAAGTGATCGTGGAGATCGCTCCGCCGGGCGTGCTTCGGAGCGACGCCGAGCGCGCCTGGGAGATGTTTCGCGATCCCGCGCGCAGCGGCGTCGTGGTCGTGACCTTGCCCGAGGAAATGCCGACGAACGAGACGATCGAGCTGTGCGCCGCATTGCGTTCGGAGCTCACTCTGCCGATTGCAGAGCTCGTGGTGAACGTGCACGTGCCACCGCTATTTGCCGCTGGCGAGCGCGAAGCGATCGCGCGTTTCGAAGCGCTCGAACCCGCGACGGCCGCCGAGGCCGTGCTCGCGAGCGGGGCTCGCCGCGCGCGCCGCGAGCTGATTCAGGAACAATGCTCGAAGCGCCTCGCGGTGATCGGCGCGCCGACTCGCATGCTCGATTTCTTGCCCGGCGGCGCGGTGACGCCCGATGCGATCGCCGAGCTCGCGCGTCGCTTCGACGGTCTTTGATCACGCGCCGAGCGCTGCCGCCGCGGCGTGATCGAGCAGCCACAAGCCGCCGCGGGCTAGCGCCGATGGCGTGCTGCGAATATCGAGTGTCGCTCTCAACGCTCGCGCCACTGCCTCCGCCTTGGCAGTGCCGGTGGCGAGCATGATCGTTCTCCGAGCTGCCTCGATCACGGGCGGTGTGACGCTGAAGCGTTCGGGCGGTGGTTTCGGACCAAGCACGGGCAGAAAGCGCCGCGCTCGTTCTTCCAGCGCTGGGCTGCCCGGAAAAAGTGACGCCGTGTGCCCGTCTTCCCCGATGCCGAGCACCATGATCGAGAAGCGCTCGGGCAGCAGCGCCTCGTAGCTCCGCGCGATCGCGTCGCGATCG
>DASYCL010000841.1:0-5503 GCA_036500245.1 Polyangiaceae bacterium
CGTATCATCGGGTGCGCTCGCGCGGTTCTTTGATCGAGAGCACGAACGGCAAATCGAATGGCATCGTGCCCTGGTTGAAGACGCTCGATGCGTCGGTCTCGGCCGTCAATCAAGGTGGCAAGCGCAAGGGTGCGTGCGCGGTGTACCTCGAGACGTGGCACGCGGACATCGAATCCTTCCTCGAGCTACGGGACAATACGGGCGACGAATCGAGCCGCACGCACAACTTGAATCTCGCCAATTGGGTCAGCGATTTGTTCATGAAGCGCGTCGAAGCCGACGCAGATTTCAGCCTGTTCGACCCCAAAGTCGTACCGCACTTGCCGGATTTGTACGGCACGGAGTTCGAGCGCGCGTACGAAGCAGCCGAGCGCGCGGGCCTCGCCGCGAAGACCGTCAAGGCGCGTGAGCTCTACGCGCGCATGATGCGCACGCTCGCGCAGACCGGCAACGGTTGGATGACCTTCAAGGACAAGTCGAACCGAGCATGCAATCAGACGGCGGAAACCGGACGCACGGTGCACCTCTCGAACTTGTGCACCGAAATTTTGGAAGTGACGTCTTCCGGCGAAACCGCGGTGTGCAACCTCGGTTCGATCAACCTCGGTCGTCACATGCGCGCGGAAAGCGACGGTTGTCTCGCGTTCGATTTCGAAAAGCTCGCGCGCACCGTGCGCAGCGCCGTGCCGCAGCTGGATCGCGTGATCGACTTGAATTTTTATCCGATCGCCGAGACGCGCGCGAGCAACCTGCGCTGGCGCCCGATCGGGCTCGGGCTCATGGGGCTACAGGACGTGTTTTTTCAGCTCCAATTGCCGTTCGATGCGCCCGAGGCGCGCGAACTATCGCGTAAGATTTCCGAGGAAATTTACTTTCATGCTTTGTCTGCCTCGGTGGATTTGGCGATCGCGAAGGGCGCGCACGCGGCGTTCGCCGAAACGCGCGCCGCGCGCGGCGAGTTGCAATTCGATGCTTGGGACGTTGAAGCTCCGGCGAGCGCGCGCTGGGTCGAATTGCGCGAGCGCGTGCGGCAGCACGGCCTACGCAATTCGCTCCTGATCGCAATTGCGCCGACCGCGACGATCGCGTCGATCGCCGGCTGCTACGAGTGCATCGAGCCGCAGGTCTCGAATCTGTTCAAACGCGAGACCTTGTCCGGCGATTTTTTGCAGGTCAATCGCTACTTGGTGCTCGAATTGAAGGCACGCGGCTTGTGGCACGACGCGACACGCGCGCGGCTCAAGCTCGCCGAAGGTTCGGTGCAAGGGCTCGAAGAGTTGCCGCAGGAGCTTCGCGCCGTGTATCGCACTGCCTGGGAAATCCCGATGCGTTCGCTGATCGACATGGCGGCCGATCGCGGCGCGTTCATCGATCAGAGTCAATCGCTCAACTTGTTCATCGAGAACCCGAACATCGGACAATTGTCGAGCATGTACTTTTATGCGTGGAAGCGCGGCCTCAAAACCACGTATTACTTGCGCTCTCGCCCGGCCACGCGGATCGCGAAAGCGACCGTCGAAATGCCGCCCGCGTCGCGCGCGGACGGCGATCCGCATGCAGTCCGCGGCTACACGCCGACGCCGCCTGCAGTCGGACCGACGCAAGCCGCGACGGACACCGCGGCCGTGGTCTGCTCGCTCGAGAATCCGGAAAGCTGCGAGGCGTGCCAATGAGCCGCGCAACGAGGCCCGCGCGCCTGCTCGATCCCGGCTTGTGCTTGTCGCTCAGGCCGATGGCCTATCCCACTTTCTTCGAGATGTATCGCGCGGCGATCAAGAACACGTGGACGGTCGAAGAAGTCGATTTTTCGACGGACGTGGCCGACCTCACGCAGCGCATGGGACCGGCGGAGCGCCACTTGATTCACCGCTTGGTGGCGTTCTTCGCGACCGGGGACTCCATTGTGGCGAACAACCTGGTGCTCAACCTGTACAAGCACTTGAACGCGCCGGAAGCGCGCATGTACTTGTCGCGTCAGTTGTACGAGGAAGCGCTGCACGTACAGTTTTACCTCACGCTGCTCGACACCTACGTGCCCGATCCGGAAGATCGCGCGCGCGCCTTCGCGGCCGTCGAGAACATCCCGTCGATCCGAAAAAAGGCTGATTTTTGTCTGCGCTATTTGAGCTCGCTCGAAAACGTGCAGAGCTTGCAAACGCAGGCCGAGCGGCGACAGTTCCTGCTCAACTTGATCTGCTTTGCGGCTTGCATCGAGGGCTTGTTCTTCTTCGGCGCGTTCGCGTACGTCTACTTCTTGCGTTCGCGCGGGCTCTTGCACGGGCTCGCCGCAGGTACGAATTGGGTGTTCCGCGACGAAAGCGCGCACATGAGCTTCGCGTTCGAAGTGGTGCGTACGGTGCGCGACGAAGAGCCGGACTTGGTCGACGACGCGTTCCGCGCCGACGTCCACGCGATGCTCGATGAAGCCATCGACTGCGAGTTGCAATTCGCCGAGGACTTGCTCGGCGGCGGCATCGCCGGACTCTCGCCTGCGGACGTGCGGCGTTACCTCGAATACTGCGCCGACCAACGGCTCGTCACGCTCGGCTTCGAAAAGCGCTATGGCACGAAGAATCCGTTTTCCTTCATGGCGCTGCAAGACGTGCAGGAAGTGACGAATTTTTTCGAGCGCCGGGTGTCGGCGTATCAAGTCGGCGTGACGGGTGACGTGCAATTCGACGTTGCATTTTGAGCCGCGTCGTTGGCGGAGGTCGGGCCTCCGCGGCGGGCGCAGCCCGACGCTTGGGGGCCCCGGCGCGCGCAGCCGCGAAGGCGGCGAGCACGCCGGTCGTGTCGCGACGTGAAACGTCGCGGGGCAACCCCAAAACTAACGCCGAATGCCCACGCTCGAGAGTGGTACGTGTTCGCGTGGTGGGGGTACGAGCGAGCGCGGCGAGCCGGGGGGCGGCACGTAGACGCCCCAGATGTCGCGCGCGTAGCTCAGGATCGTGCGATCGCTCGAGAACGGGCCCATGTTGGCAACGTTGAGGATTGCGCGGCGTGTCCAGCCGCTTTGATCGTGGTAGGCGGCTTCGACGCTGCGCTGGCAATGCACGTAGCTCAAGAAATCTGCGAGCACCATGTATTGATCGCCGCCGTAAAGCAGCGAATCGACGATCGGTTTGAAGCGGTTCGCGTCGTCGGGCGAGAAGATGCCGCTCGTGATCGCGTCGAGCGCGGAGCGGAGCAGCGGATCGGCGTAGTAGAGCTGTTGCGGGTTGTAGCCTTTGGCTTTCGAGGCCGAGACTTGCTCCGTCGTGAGGCCGAACAAGAACATGTTGGCTTCGCCGACTGCGTCTTTGATTTCGATGTTCGCGCCGTCCAGCGTGCCGACGGTGAGCGCGCCGTTCATCGCGAACTTCATGTTGCCGGTGCCGGAGGCTTCGGTGCCCGCGGTCGAGATTTGTTCGGACACGTCGGTCGCGGGCACGATCGATTCGGCGAGCGATACGCTGTAGTTCGGCACGAAAATCACGCGCAAGTACTGGCGCACGTTGACGTCCGAATTGACGACCTGGGCCACCGAGTTGATCAGGTGAATGATACGCTTGGCCATATCGTAGCCGGGCGCGGCTTTGCCGGCGAAGAGGAACGTGCGCGGAGTGACGTCGAACGGCGGCTTCGTCTTGTACGTGAGGTAGAGCGAAATCACGTTCAAGATGTTGAGCAATTGGCGTTTGTACTCGTGGATGCGCTTCACTTGCGCGTCGAGTAGATGCGTCGGATCGAGCTCGATTTGGAAGCGGCGCTTGAGCACGTCCGCCAGGCGCTCCTTGTTTTCGCGCTTGATCGCCTGCCATTGAGCCTGAAACTCGGGATCGATCGCGTGCGGTGTGAGTCGCGTGAGCTGATCGAGATCAATCTCCCAGCCTTCGCCGATCTTGGACGTGATCAGCTTGGATAGCCCCGGGTTACACTTGAGCAGCCAGCGGCGCGGTGTGACACCGTTGGTCTCGTTGCAGAATTTGGCGCCTTCGAGCTCGTAGAAGTCGCGGAATAGGTGCTCGCGCAAGAGGTGCGAGTGGAGCGCGGACACGCCGTTCACGCGCATGCTGCCAATCACGGCGAGGTTCGCCATCTGCACGCGCTTCTCCGGGCCTTCCTCGATGATCGACACGCGGCGCAGCCGTTCGTCGTCGCCCGGGAAACGTTTTTTCACTTCCGCCAGGAACTGCGAGTTGATGTCGTAGATGATTTGGAGGTGGCGCGGCAGCACGCGCTCCATCAACCACACCGGCCAGCGCTCCAGCGCTTCGGGCAAAATCGTGTGATTGGTGTACGCGCAGCAGCGCTTCACGAGCGACCACGAGTGGTCCCACGGCATCGCGTATTCGTCGACCAGGAGCCGCATCAGCTCGGCCACGGCCAGCGCGGGATGCGTGTCGTTCATCTGGAAAACGGCCTGTTCGTGCAGGTTGTAGAGATCGGCGTGGTAGCGCAGGTGGCGGCTCAAGACATCTTGCAGCGTCGCGCTGACCAAGAAATACTCTTGCTTCAGCCGCAGTTCTTTGCCCGCGGGTTGCTGGTCGTTCGGGTAGAGCACGCGCGTGATGTTCTCGGTGGTGCTCTTTTCCTCGACTGATTTGATGTAGTCGCCGCGGTTGAACCAAGCGATGTCGAAGTCGCGTGTCGCCTTGGCCGACCACAAGCGCAGCGTGTTCACGACGTGGTTCTTGTAGCCGGGCACGGGCACGTCGTACGCCATCGCGAGCACGTCGTTCGTGTCCACCCACTCGTGCACGAGGCGGCCGGAGCTACCCGTGTATTGGATCACGCGGCCGCCGAAGCGCACCTTGTACATGCGCTCGGGTCGCGCGACCTCCCAGGGGTTACCGTATTGGAGCCACTGATCGGGCGACTCTTGCTGCATGCCGCCCACGATGTCTTGCCGGAAGATGCCGTAGTCGTAGCGCAGGCCGTAGCCCATGCCGGAGATGCCGAGCGTCGCCATCGAGTCCAAGAAGCAAGCGGCCAGACGTCCGAGACCGCCGTTGCCGAGGCCTGCATCCGGTTCCTGTTCCAGCACTTGCTGCAGGTCGATGCCGAGCTCGGCCAGCGCGGTGCGCGTTTCTTCCAGGATTCCGAGATTGACCAAGCCGTCTTCCAGCAAACGACCGATCAAGAACTCGAGCGAGAGGTAGTACACGATCTTCGGCTGCTGCCGCTCGCGCTTCTGCCAAGTGCGCGTCCAGCGATCGAACATGCGATCACGCGCGAGCCGTGCAGTCGCCACGAAGTGATCGAGCCGCGTCGCCGCGTTCGGGTGTTTGCCGAGCGTGTGCTGCGTGTGGTTCACGAAGCTGTCGCGGATGGCATTCGAGTCGAGCGCGAGCTCTTCGACGGGGATGTTGTACTTGGCCGAATTTGACACGGACGCTTTATTACCAATGCTTGGGCCCGGTTTCTAGGGCTCTCTCCGAAGACACGAGAGTTATGTTGTAAGCGTTCGGAATCGACATCGAGCTCGTCACGAAAATCGCTTCAAATCGTCTGCTCGCGCGGG
>DASYCL010000842.1:0-3224 GCA_036500245.1 Polyangiaceae bacterium
GACGACGGATCACTTCGATCCCGATGCGCCGCGCCGCGCTCCGGGCGTGGTCGAACCGCTCGCAGTAGTCGCGCCGAAGCCCGCGCGTTCCGGCGATTCGGACAACGAGATCTTGCTTTTGCGTGCGCCGTCAGCGCCCGAGCTCGCCCGCCAAGTCGTGCGCGAGTTTCTGCGCGCCGCGGTGAACGAAGCCCCCGAGCGCATGGACCTGTTGTTCACACCGACCGCGTTCGTCGACACCACGAGCGGGCACCAACCCGCACGTTCGTTCTGGCGCTCGCGCCTCTCCGCGCTCGACTACACGGAACTCCGCGGCGAGCTACTCTATCGGGACAGCGATCTCGAGACCTATCGCGCCGAGGATCTGGCACGCCTACCCACGAGCCGGCGCATCCCGGTCGAGCTCGGGGCCGACGAAGTCGCCGTGCGCGTGCCGATCCGCGTTTCCTGGGCCGGGCGCACGCGACTTTTCGGGGATGAACTCGTGTTCCTGCTCGATCCCGCCGGCTCCCGCTTCGAGATCAGTGAAATCCTCGAGGATTTTCGGCTACCCTGAGCCACGTGCAAGCCGGCCAGGGCGAAGTTTGTCCGAGTTGCGGAGTAGTGCTGCCCGGGCACGTGCGGCGCTGCCCGTCGTGCGGCTTCCTGCTCGCTGCTGCGCCGGGTCCCGTCTATCAAAATAGCTTACCGCCGCGACGACCTCGGCCACCGCGCAGCGTGCGCTCGAATCTGCCGACGGTGATCGCGATCGCAGGCGTGGCTGTGGCGTTTGCGATCGCGGTAATTGGATTTGGGTTGATGCGCCAGCGCGACAATGAGCGCACGGTTTTGCAAGCGGCGTCAATCGCCGTCAGCGCGCCGCCCGCCCCCAAACCGGCCCCGCCGCAGATCGCGCTCGAGCCGACGACACTGTTCGCCAAAGCCAAGTCCGCCGCGCTCGCTTGGCACAACGACGCCGCGCTGATCTCGATCGACATCACACCGATCGTCGACGGCAAAGTCGATCCGAGCGGCAAGCTCGTGTTCACCTTCGGTAAGCCCGCCGGCAAAAAGATCGGCCCAGGCATGCCGCTCGCACCGCTCGGGTTCGTCGTCACGGCGAACGCGAACGGCATCCAAGCGGACGAACACGCGACGAACAAAGCCGTCGCCGTCGCTGAGCCGAACTGCATCTTCGATGATGTCTTGGCCAAGGCGGAAAATGCCGGGGTTTCTCGCGGCGATCGCCTGCATCTGCGTTACACGATGAGCGACAAAAACGCGCGCGGCGTGTGGCGCGTCTCGCGCGACGGCGAGGCCGAAATTCTGCGCACGCTCGATGGCAGCAACTGCGCGATCATCGTGCACTGAGCGCGCGCGTTCACATCCCGGACAAGATGCGAAACCCTTCGCCTTCGCGCGCCAGCTGCAAGCGATTGTCGGCGACGCGGCGACGCCAGACGTCGCCATGTGTCGTCGGGATCTTGTAGCTCGCGCTGTAAGTGTAATCGACGAGGACGGTGTTCTTGCGACCGTCCAAAACCTCGCGATAGTGAATCTCGTAACGAATCGCGGTCGTGCGACTGAATTCGTCCTCGAGATACTTCTTCAGGTCGTCGTAGTTCATGTCGTCGCTAGCGTCGACGTTACCGCCGTCTTCGAAGTAGCTCGGCGCGGCCATCTTGAGCAGGCGCGGAACACTTCGTTGTTCCACCGCATGGCGATACTGCTCGCAGTAGTCGATCACCTTGCGATTGAAGTCCGTGTCTTCGACGTCGGTGTTGGCGATGTATTGGTGCGTGCAGCCCTGGGCCGCAAACACGATGCCGATTAGGAGCAGGATTCGAGAACAAAAGGCGGTCACGGTTTTCTTTTCGCGGTGAAACGCCGCTCGGCGACCGCGTATTCCGCGCGCACACTGCCAAAGCCGGCCCCGCCGCGCAAGCAACCTGAAATCGCGAAAATTTTCGGCTCAGGCCCGGCCTGCGCGCAGTGCGCGCCTCAAGACCGGCCAGCCCGGTGCGAGCTCGGGGCCACGACTTCGGCCTTCCCGTAGTTCGGAAATCAGCGGTTCTGTTTCGAGTGGCATGCCCGAGTCACCCACGCCGAGTAGCGCCGCGATCGCGCCGGGCTCGGGCGCGGCAAAGCCTGCTGCCGCCCAGACGTCGCGCACGACCGGTCCCACGTCTTCGGCCGCAACCACGAACAGCGACTCTGCGTCGCCGACCTCGAGCAACTCGATGGCCAGGAGCAGCGCTTCGAGCGCAGCGAATGCACCCGCACCGACGCTCAAAGCCGGTCCTTGCAAACCAAATGCGATCGCTGCACGCCCCGGCGCGAGGTTCGGCGAAGTCGGCGGAAAGCGCCGCGGCTCGGCGCCACGTGGTCCGCGCTCCCGCAACCGCGCGGCAAACGCTTCATCGACTTCGATCGTTGCGCTCGTGGTCCCGACCAAGACGCCGCTTCCATGCCGCGCTTCGAGGGAAGCGCCTTCGAGCACACTCGCGATCGCCGAGAGCGTCAACGCGGACGGCGTGTCGAGCCGCTCGAGCTCGAGTTCCGGCAGCGCCGCATGACGCGCGATGAGTGGCAAATCCGGCAGAAGTTGCGGCTCGCCCAGCGCGCGTAGACGTACCCTTCGGCGCGCGCGCGCGGGCGTTTTTCGCTGTGGCGCGCGCGAAGCGAGCACGAGCGCCGCATTCGCGCCGCCGAACGCGGTCGAGAGCTTGAGCACATGCGCCGCATTGCCCGGCATGTTCTGCGTGCAAAGCCGCGCGGTGAACTCGCTATCGAGTTCGCCGTCACCGAGCGCGCCGGGCAACACGCCGTGTTTTGCTGCGCCGAGCGCGGCGAGCGCTTCCAGCGTCCCCGCCGCGCCGAGCGTGTGCCCGATCACGGCTTTGAAGGGATGCACCACGACTCGCTCGGCGGTGGGCCCGACCACGGCGGCAATCGCGTGCGCTTCGGCATTGTCGTTGAACGGCGTCGCGGTCGCATGTGCGCTGATCAAATCAACGCTCGCTGGCTCGACTCGCGCATCCAGGAGCGCGGCCTTGGCGGCGCGCGCGAGCCCAGCGCCCGTGCGATCGGGCGCGGTGACGTGAACGGCGTCGCCCGACGCGCCGAAGCCCGTGATGAAACCGAACGGAGCTTTGCCGGCGTCGCGCGCGCGGACGAGCGCGACGAGGCCCGCGCCTTCACCGAGGCACATCCCGTCGCGCTCGACACCGAAGGGGCGCGACGGG
>DASYCL010000843.1:0-6717 GCA_036500245.1 Polyangiaceae bacterium
GCGCGACATCGGAGGTGAGCCGCACGCTGAACACGCCGCTCGCGCCCCAGGAAAATTGCGGGCGATAGCTCGCGGTCGAGCTCCCGAGGCCGATGCCGCGGGTGTACACGGTGCCGCCCGCGAGCGCGACGCAGGGCCGGAAAATCAGGACATTTCCGCCAATTCTCAGGGGGCAGCCGAGCAGGCTGAAGAGCGCGAGCTTGGCGTCGGCCTTGGTGCCTGCGGGCAGATCGGCGCTCGATAAATCCACACCGAGGCGTTCGACGAACGTGATTGCTCCACGGATTGATGGGGAAAATAAGTGTCTGGAACTCGAGGCGACGTCGACGAAGGCGCTGCCGCCGAACGCGGGCTTGGGGAAAACGTTGATGAGGACGTTGCCTTCGCCGCCGATGCTGGTTTGAGCAAAGCCTTCTTCTTGCGGCGGCTTTGCTGGTGGAGCCTTAGTGCGCTCGGGTGTGCGCGGAGTGGCTGGGGTCGGTTGAGGTGTGGCTTTAGGCGCAGCTGGGCCAGTTTCTGGAACCGGTTTCGGTTCTTCGAGCAATGCTTGCGGATCGAGTGACACCGTCGCGATCAGCGCGAGACCTTCGACCGCTTCCGCGCAAGTGCCGAAGCGCACGCTGCGTTGTCTCAGGCTGCCGTTCCGCTCGATCAAGCGCAGCTCACCGACGGTATATTCGCCGTCTTTGTGCAAAAATATCGATAATTCTCGGTCGTGCGAGCCTTCGTCCACGAAGTGGATGCGCGAGCTTCGGCGCTCGACGCTGCGCTGAAAGTCGCCGACCAGCGGACACTCCGGCGGCGCTTTGTACACCAGCAAGGTCGGAGAAAGATCTTGCGCACGCGCCGGTAACGCGAGCGTGAGTACGCAAGCGATGGTGCTCGCGGCCAAGCCGCAGCTCAGGCGCGCAACCTTAACGGCGATCAACCCGCCGATTAGAGCACGCTCTCGGCCGGACAGCATCGTCGGGAGCGCAGCTCCTGCGACGCTTACTGCTGCTGAGCGATGGCCCGGTTGGCCAAGTCTCGATACTTGCCGTGGGGGAACTTCGCTAAGTAGCGGCGGGCGAAATCTGCGGCTTTGGGATCGTGCCGCGCGGACGCCGCTTCGATCGACAGCGCGAGCGCGTCTTCCGAAAGCACGCCGTTCGGGTGGGCCGTCAAATAGTCATTCAATAGGCCCTGAGCTCGTGACGGATCTTTGTCCGTGCGCAAGGCCTGAATGGCGAGCGCCACGTGGCTCGCATCTTCACTCGAATCCGGGCGCGCATGACTCGAGCCTTTGGGCGCGGCGTGCGTAGTCGGCGTTGGCTCCGCGCTGTCAGTCGTGAGAGGGGCGTCTGCCGGCGCAGCCGTGTCTGGGTCCGTGCTGTCTGTGCTCGGTTGCGCTGCTGCGTTCAGTGCGGTCTTGCTTGCCGGAACGAGTGCCACCGCGCCCGTGACAGTGGCAGCCGCGGGCGCCGCGGATCCAAACCCAAAGAAACCCGAACCATGCGCGACATAACGGTGACCGATCGCCGCGGTGGCCGTTCCGCTCACGAGCAAGATCGCGATCACGGCGGGCCGCAACCAAAAGCGCGGCACGCGCCGCGCTTCGACGCGCGACATGCTGACGAGCACGCGCCGCTTGCGAAATGGATCGGCCTCGTACGGCGTTGCCGCGCGAAATAAATCCGCCAAGCGTTCTTCAGTCGCTTCCACGCAGGGATCGTCGATGAGCCGCTTGATCATCAGGCCCTCTTTTGCTCCCGACCCTCGATTTTCGCGAGCGACGCTTTGAGTTTCTTTCGGGCCTTGTGAATGCGCGCCCAGACGGTGTTGATCGGCACGCCTTGAATCTCGGCGATCTCTTCGCCGCTATAGCCGTCAATCTCGAACAGCACGAGCGCTGCGCGTTCGGACTCGTTGAGCTTGTCGAGCAAGCGCTCGAGCAAGCGTCGCTTCTCGTTCGTCTCGAGCGAGTCCGCCGGCGAAGCGCCGCCCTTGGGCAAACTCTCGGGCAGCGGCACGCTACCGAAGAGCATGTGCTTCACCCAGAGTAGGCGCCGAAAATCTCGTACGCGATGGCGCGCGATTTGATAGAGCCAACCCGCGACGTTCTGGCCGTCGAAATCCGGCAAGCGGCGGTGCACCACCAAAAACACGTCTTGCACCAAGTCTTCGCGATCCGCTTCGGGACCGCCCATGGCGCGGATCCAGCGCGAGACTTCGTCGAACCAGCGCTCGTAGATGCTCGAGAAATCGAGCGGGGGCACCGGCTGCGGCGCGGCCTCTGGCCGTGACGGCTCATGGCTCTCCACCGGCCAGAGTTTGGCCTCACTTGTGCCCGGCATCGGTTGTTCAAGGGGCTCTTTCAAGAGAACCTTTCCGGAAAGTAAAACCTCTTCTACGAAGCGGTTCGGCAAGCGCCGCCGGATCCGCTCAGGGTATCCTGCGCCAGCCCTTCACGCCATGCCCCTTCGGCCCTTGCAATCGAGGTTTTTCGCGGTCGTCGCCGTTCGGGCTTTAGTTTTTTTTATTTTGTTGGTTTTCGGGTGTCGTCGCGCCGCGGCAGAAACTCCGGACGAGGCTCAAGAGTTCACGTTCGGTGTCGGGCAATGTCCGGAACCAGCCGCAGTCGAGCGCGAAGTTCTGCGCTTGATTCCGCCCGAACGTCACGCGCTGGTCGAGCGCGACGTGCGCATCGATCTCGACGATCTCGGCGACAGCTATCGCGTGACGGTGTCGAACGCGGGCACGTCGGTAAAGAAGAGCTACGCCGATCCCGCGCGCGACTGCGACAGCCGCGCGCGCTTCGCCGCGGTGTTCGCGGTGCTCACCGTGATGCCGCCGGAGCTCGGCGCGGAACCGCCGAAACCAAAGCCGCCGCCAGCACCGCCCGAGCCGCCGCCGATGCCGATCGCGCCGCGCGCGCTGCCGGTGCCAGAGGCTCTGCCGCCGCTCGCGCGGATCGAGCTCGGTGGTTTAGTGGCGTACGCGCCGCCGCTCGCGAGCGCGCCGGAGCTCGTCGCGCCCGGCGCTGAATTACGCGTCGCGCTCGGCCGCGGTTCGCTCGCGGCCACGCTCGCGATCGCGTACCTGGCGCGCTCCAAATTCGTGCTCGACGACGTGCACGGCGACATCACGACGTTGCCGGCCAGCGCGGGCGTGCGTCTGAGCTCGGAGTTCGCCGCGCTACGCGTCTCGGCCGATCTCGATTTGCTCGCGCTCACCGAGCTCGTGCACGCGACGGATCTCGCGCTCACACGCACGAACCGCGCGCTCGAGCTCGGCGCGCGCGCAGGCGTGGTGTTGTCGTATCCGGCGGGCCGCGGAGTCGCGCCGTTCATCGGTGCGTTCGCTTGGGTCGTGCCCGCGCCGCGCGACATCAGCGCGCTGCCGCAAGGGACAGTCGGCAATTTGCCGTACTTGCGGCTCGGCGGCAGCGCCGGTGTCGCGTTCGGATTTTAGTTCAGTTCGTGTCAATCGGCGCGCCGGAAGGCACGCGCGCGGGCGCGTGCGCCGCGATGCCGTCGCCGAGTTCGCCGTCGTTGCCGAGATCGGAGTGGTCGTACACGATGTTGCCGGAGCTCTCGTCGCACGGCAGATCGAGCACGAGCCCGGGGTCGACGTTCGAGAAATTGCCGGCGGCTTCGGCCGCGATTTGCTCGCCCGAGCGCGCGACGTTGAACACGCGAAAATCGTCGATCGCGCCTTTGAAGAGATCGCTCGTGCCGTCGAGCGTGCCGAGCCAAGACGTGGTCGGCGTGCGATCGTCGGGCAGATTGATGCTCGACGCGACGAGCGCGCCGTCGACGTAGATTTGGTTCGTCGTGGTGTCAAAGCTGTAGGCGGCGTGATGCCAGCCGCCCGCGCTGATCGCGCTCGGCGCGGCCACGAGCACGCGATTGCCGAACACGCGCCACGCGCTGACGAGTCCGTCTTGCAGCCCGAACTCGACGCCGCTGTCTTCGTCCTTGCGCAGCGTGATCAGCGCGCGTCTGCCGCTGACGTCGGCGGCTTCGAACCAGGCGGAGAGCGTTTGCGTGCCGCGGCCGATCGGAAACTCGGCGGTGCCTGTCGTCGCGTAATCGCCGTTGCCATCGAAGCTGAGTGCCAAGTTCGAGCTCGCTTTCGGCACGTGCCGCACGAGCTCGTTCGGCCCGCTCGCGCCGCTTCGCTCACTGCAAGCGACGGTCGCGGCGCACAGAAATAAACCCCAAAAAATCAGCGCGGAAGCGCGCACGTTCGCTGCGAAAGGAGACACCGCGCATGAGTTTAGCAGCGCGGGTTCATCGCAGCTCGCGCACCTTCGCGCCGGAGCACACGCGAAGGGTTGGCAGCCGAATGCCTGGAAATAAAACCTGATTGTTCATCACATCTCCGTCTCTTCTTTCGCGCCGGAGCGCGCGCGAAGGCTGGCAGCCGAATTCCCGGAAATAAAACAAAGCCAGCGGGTTCGCGCGGCTGATCACGGTTTTGGAATGATGCGCGGCCACGTTAGAACTGACCGAACAGGCGAAAGCCGCGCAGCCGGAAGCCGCGAGCGGCCAAGCGCCGTGCATGCGCAGGGCCAAAAAACATCAAAAAACGCCAAAAAAAACTGCTGAACGATCCAATTTACGTCGCTGCGCAAAGCTAGTTTGCTCTCGATTGCCTGCGCAAAATGATCGTGTTTTACTGCACGCATTCCGGGCATAGCTTCTTCTCCGAGAGTCGCTCGCGCGCCCGCCGAGCTTGACACGAAAGCGTTTCGCCCGGCGCGGCCGAAGCTCGCGCCGAGATCGCGTTTCGTGCGCGGCTCGGAGCAACCGCGCGGGGTGGTCTGGTTCGGCGTGCGTTCGTTTTGGGGACATTTGCGCCATTTTCTGGCCGCCGCGATCGCGACCGAAGACATCGATTCGCGCGACTGGATGACCGCGGACGAGCCGAACGAGCTGTGCGCGCGCGTGGCGCAAGTGCTCGGCGTGGAGCTCGGTTCGCGCACGTTGCTCGAGGCGCTCGATCGCGATTTGTGGATCGACTTCGTGGCCGACACCGGCGACGACGTCGAAGTGAGTCGCAGCGTCGCGCGCTTGATTTTCGCCGACTACGAATTGCCCGATCTGGCGCGCGAAGGCGAGCTCGTACGCGCGCCGCGCGGCGAAATCCTGCTCTTCGGCGGCGACACCGCATATCCCGTGGCGACCGCACAAGAGATCACCAATCGGGTAATCGTGCCGTTCAACCAAGTGCTCGAATCCGTGCCAGACGATCGCCCGCGCGTCTTGCTCGGGATCCCCGGCAATCACGATTGGTATGACGGCCTCGACGGCTTCGCGCGCATGTTTCGCCGTTATCAAGACGACGAAGAGAACATGATGCGGCCGAGCGTGGTCGGCATTTCGCAACGCATGATCGAGCGCTACGCGGAGTGGGCGCGCGAGTTCGTGCGCGGCGGCAAAATCGAAAAACCGAAGGCGCTCGCGCTGCGCGGCTACACGGCGGTGCAAGGCGCGAGCTACTTCGCGCTGCCGTTCAGCGAAAAGCTGCATCTATTCGCGGTCGATCGTCAGCTTCGCACGCTCGACGATCGCCAAGTGCGCTTCTTCGAGACTTGGCGCGCGCAGCATCCGGACATAACTCCCTGGGTGATGCTGCCGGATCCGTTGTTCGCGTTCGGGCGACCGAGCCGCACCGGCATCGAGATGATCGAAGCACTCGGGCTCGATCTCGAAACGAAGCCGCACTTTTTGCTCTCGGGTGACGTGCACCACTACGAGCGTTTGCACCACGGCGCGGCGCTGCATGTGACCGCTGGCGGCGGCGGCGCGTTTTTGCACCCCGCGCCGCTCGATCGCAAGGAGCGCATGGCCGCGGAGTTCGAATGGCCGACGGTGGCGCAGAGTCGCAAACTCTTGTGGCAAGTGCCATGGAAGGTGATGCGCGGCAGCTCCGGTTTTTTGCCGCACATCGTGCTCGCGTTGCTGTTCCTGCCGGCGATGAACTTCGGCCTGCACAACTACCAAAAGTTCGGCTTCATCTTGTCGGCGCCGATCGTGATCACCGTGCTCACGACCACGATTTATGCGTTGATCGGCGGCGTGCGCAAAAGTGGCGCGCTCGCTTTCGGGCTCGCGTTCGGCGCCGGGCTCGCGACCGCGGGCATCCCGGTGGTTGCGTCGCTCGCGTTCGCTTGGATTGCGAACGTTGCGCATCTGATCCCATCGGTTTGGCTGATCGCGACGCTGACCTTCGCGGTCGCGGTGTTTTACGGCGCGTTCGTTTTCGGCGCGTTTCTCGCGGTGCTCACTTACTTGGGTCTGGAGCAGACGCAGGCGTTCACCGCGCTCGATCACCCGGGCTACAAACATTTCTTGCGGCTCCGTTTGCGCAAGGATGGGAGCGCTCTCGACATGTGGTGCTTGGGTTTGACCGACCCGCTCGCGCCCGGCGCGGAGCCCGAGTTGATCGATACGGCGAGCTTCGAGCTCCGCGCGAAATAACCTGAAGTCGCTAGCCCCCTTCAGCTGCTTCTGAGCGTCGCCGGCGTCGCTTCGAGGCGTTCGTCTTCTCTGCGCCGGCCGCGCGCGATCACCTGGTCGTGCAAGGCGCCGAGTCGCTCGACGAGCTGAATCAACGCGTGCCGCGGCACGACCAAGAGCTCGCTCAAAAAAGGTGTGCCGACCAAGTAGGCATCGTCGAGGTCCGGCGCTTGGCCTGCGAGCTTGGTCCAGTTCGGGACGCCGTCGCCGAGTT
>DASYCL010000844.1:0-2248 GCA_036500245.1 Polyangiaceae bacterium
CGCCTGGATCGCGTCAAGCTGCTCGGCCGCTTCTACGACCGCTTCCGCGAAGTGCTCGACATCGCGAAGAAGAACAAGCGTTGGGCGCCCGAGCCCGAGCCCACCGAATTCACCTGCGACGAGTGCGGTGCGAAGTTGCTCAAGCGCTGGGGGAAGAACGGCTTCTTCCTCAGCTGCGAGACGTACCCGAAGTGTAAATTCACTCGCGACTTGTCCAAGGATGGCGGCGCGCCCGCCGAAGTCCGGATGACGGATTACATCTGCGACAAGTGCACGAAGCCGATGGTGATCAAGACCGGTCGCTACGGCGAGTTCTTGTCGTGCAGCGGCTATCCGGAGTGCAAGAATGCGAAGCCGGTGCCGCTCGGCATGCCGTGCCCGAAGTGCGGCGGCGACATCATCGAAATCCGTTCGAAGAAGCGCGGAGCGCGCCCGTTTTATGGCTGCGGCAATTACCCGAAGTGCGACTTCAAGGTTTGGCAAAAGCCGGTCAATGAGCCGTGCCCGCTCTGCGCGCATCCGTTCCTGGTGATCGGCGGCGGCGCCAAGAACCCGAAACTAATCTGCGGCAAGGGCAACAAAGAGTGCGGCTACTCTCGACCGATCGACGAGCCCGGGCCGGCCGAAGTTGCGGCGGCCGAAGCGGGTGCGGCTCCGCCCGAGGCTGAAGCGACGAAACCGGGTGGGAAACGTCGCGGCGGTTCTGCTTCGGTTTCGCCGTGAGCGGCGCGAAAGTCACAGTCATCGGCGCGGGGCTCGCGGGCTCGGAGGCTGCGCTCACGCTGGCCGAGCGCGGCATCGACGTGCTGCTGCTCGAACAGAAACCGAGCGCGCGCACTCCGGCCCAAGTGAGCGATAACTTCTGCGAACTGGTGTGCTCGAACTCATTTCGCGGCGCCGCGCTGTCGAACGCGGTCGGCTTACTGAAAGAAGAAATGCGCCGCACGGGCTCGCACGTCATGCGCGCGGCGGACGCGAACACGGTGCCCGCGGGTGGCGCGCTGGCCGTCGATCGCGAGCGCTTCTCGGCCGAAGTCACGCGTCGATTGCGCGAAAATCCGCGGATCGAAATTCGCGCGGGCATCGTCGAGCGTTTGCCGGCAGAGCGGCCGCTGATTGTCGCGACTGGGCCGCTCACCGGAGATACGCTCGCCGCCGACATTGCGGCGCGCGTCGGCGAGTCCGCGCTCGCTTACTACGACGCGATCAGTCCCATCGTGAGCGCGGATTCGATCGATTGGGAGCAGGTGTTTCACGCGTCGCGCTGGGATAAGGGCGAAAGCGACGAAGACCGCACGGCGTACGTCAATTGCCCGCTCAACGAAGAGCAATATAAGAATTTCGTGAGCGAGGTGCGCGCGGCGCGCAAGGTCGAGCCGCAGCCGTTCGAAGAGGTGCGCTATTTCGAGGGCTGTTTGCCGATCGAGGTCATGGCCGAGCGCGGTGAGCGCACGCTCGCGTTCGGGCCGATGAAACCAGTCGGGCTCACCGATCCGAAGACCGGCCGCTGGCCGCACGCCGTGGTGCAACTGCGCAAAGAAGACGAAGCGGGCACCGCGTACAACCTGGTCGGCTTTCAAACCAAGATGGCGTGGGGCGAGCAAGATCGCATCTTCCGCACGATCCCCGGGCTCGCACAGGCCGAGTTCTATCGCTACGGAGCGGTGCACCGAAACACGTTCCTCAATGCGCCGAAGCTGCTCGACGAAACGATGCAGCTCAAAAATGATCCCGGCATCTACTTCGCGGGTCAGATCGCCGGCACCGAGGGTTACGTCGAAGGGGCAGCGGGCGGCCTCCTCTGCGCGCTCTTTGTCGCCGACCGCTTGGCGGGTCGCGCGCCATCAGTGCCGCCCGAGACGACTGCGCTCGGTGGACTGCTCGCGCATTTGAAGCGCAACGCCAACGACTACCAACCCTCCAATATTACCTTTTCCCACATCGCGCCGTGGGAGGGGACTCGGCTCAAGAAGCGCGAAAAGTACGAAGCGATGGCCGAGCGTGCGCTCGGCGATCTGGCCGGGTGGCTCGCTCGTCGCTCTGCGCTCGTGGCCTGAGCGGCGGCGAAGCGCGGTCGCTCTCTTCAACAGAACCAGCGCGCGCGTTCACGAGTGGTTAGGTTGTCGTTGCCTTCGGGATCACTCGCTCACTCCACCGGGTTGCTGTCAAGCACGCGGCTAAGCCGCGGATATCCCGGACGTTTCGCCAAGTTTTGCGAGCCCATGAAGGCGGTGTTACGTTGATAGTT
>DASYCL010000845.1:0-2859 GCA_036500245.1 Polyangiaceae bacterium
GGGGGCGCAAGGGATGACCCTTCGCACTCGGCGGCGACGGCGCTGCTCGGATCGTGATCGCGCGCTTGCGCCAACGCTTCAGCGTCGCGCTTACCTCGGTTCACGTCGCGCAGCAGCGCGGCGGCAGACGCGCGCACGAAGTCATTGCGATCGTGCGCCAGCGCGGCGAGCTCCTCACCGTGCTCACAACGCTCAGCGTTGAAGCGCAACGCGCGCAGTGAAAGCGCACGGAGCATCGGCCGCGGCTCCACGACGCGGGCGCAAGCAAGCGCGGCGATGTGACCCTTGCTTCGCTGCGCGATGCGAGCCATGGCTTCGATCGCGTTGCCCGCGACGTTGGTGTTCGCGTCGGCGAGCGCGCGTTCGAGCGCGGGCAAGTTCGCCGAGGTCCCGATTTCGCCGAGCGACCAAGCCGCGTTTGCGCGCACGCTCGCGACCGGATCGGCGAGCAACGCGACCAGCCGCGCGTCTCCGCCGGGGTGCGCCGCCAAGGCTTCGGCGAATTTTGCGCGATCTTGAGCAAGCCGTGAACGCTCCACGATGCGCGCCTCGGTCGCGACTCCGTCCGGCGTCGGTACGCGGCCGAGCAGGCCGAGCAGCGCGTCGCGTTCGCCGCCTTGCGCCGAGACAATGAGCTTTTCGAGCCGGGTCGGTACCGCGCGGTCTCGAGTCTCCGCCGCGAACCCGCCGAGCGCGAGCACGAGCACGTCGCGAGATTGCGAGCTGCTTTGCTCCAGCCGATCGAGCAACTCGGCACTGCGCCCGGCGAGCGGCAGGCGACCGAGCGCGAGGCCCGCGGCAAGCCGCACACTGCCCGAGTCATCGTCGAGCGCGGCGAGCAAAGTCGGCACCTGCCCCGCATCGCCGACGAAACCCAGCGCGGACAGCGCGCGCGCCCGGAGCAGCACGTCGTCTCCCGCGCTGGCGAATGGTAGTAGCACGAGCGCCGCGCGCGGCGCGCCGGTCTGCCCGAGCAAATCCAGCAAGTCACCCTGTTCGCTGCGCTGGTTTCTCGCCTTGTCGAGCGCGCGAGCGAGCGGATCGACGGCGCGACCATCCGGGCGGCGTGGATCGAGCAGAGCCTTGGCCGCGTCGATGGCCGCGTGGCGCACCAAGGCGTCGCCATCCGACAAAAATTCGAGCACGGTCGGCAGCGAATCCGGCGCGTGCAATTCGGCGAACGCCTGGAGCGCCGCGAGCGGTCGGAGTGCGCCGCGACCGAGTGCGTTTTGTAACGCGGAAGCGCCGGAAATATCGTGCGTTTGCCCGAGCGCGATCGCGCAACCGTCGAGTCGTTCTTGATCTGATTCGGCGCTCAAGCATGCCTCTAGAACCGGCAATGCCAGCGTGCCCACGCGACCGAGTGCGCTCGCCACCTCCGCGCGCGGCTTGCCGGGTTCGTCCACACTGAGCTCCTCGATCAATGCCTTCAGCGCGGGCGGCGAATGAATCCGTGAAAGCGCGTCGAGCGCGCCGGAGCGCACTCGCTCGCTGCTGCCATGGAGCACCGAGACGATGCTCGGCACCGCGCCGGGATCGGCGATGCGAGACAGCGCATCGAGCGCCGCAATGCGCACCGAGTCGTCCGCGTCGCGCAAGGATAGCTCGAGCGCGCTCAGGGCGCGGGCGTCGGCCAATTGCGCCAGCGCCTCGGCCACGCCTTCGCGCACGATCGGACGAGTGTCTTGAATTTTGCCGATCAGCGGCGTGACGGCACGCGCATCGCCGAGCTCGCCGAGCGCTCGCGCGACGTCCCTTCGAACTTCGGGCACGGAATCGTCCAGGTGCCCGAGCAGGGCGAGCGCGGCTTCTGGCGCCGCGGACTTGCCGAGCGCGCCGGCGGCGGCGCTGCGCACTCCGGGGTCGGCATCTCCGAGCGCGCGACCGAGCGAAGGCACCGCGCGCGCGCTGGGGCTTTCGGCCAGAGCTTCGGCTGCAGCGAGCCGCACGCGCCGCTCGCTGTCGCTGAGCCACGGCACGAGCTCCGCGCCGAGCGACGGCACAGCGAACGCCAAGCATGCGTCGAGCGCGGTCAAGCGCACTTCCACGTCACTGTCGTCGAGCGCGGCCCGCGAAAGCCGCGCGCCGCTCGCGCTCGGTAAATCACGCAGCGACTGCGCCGCGCGCCGCCGCGTCTCCGCGTCCGCGGCATGCAATTGCCGTTCGACGCGCTGAACCGCGCTCGGCCAAAGCACCGCTTTGGCCGGTAGGCTCGAGCAACACAAAAAGGCGAACAGCGCGAAGGTCGAACGGCGCACGCCCGCTCAAGATAGCATCGCGGAGCCCGCGCTCGCCATCTCCTCGAACGCGCGCGCGGAAGCCCGGCGCTGCGCCGGCCGCAGATAGCCGTAGAAGACGGCGTTCAAAACGAGCAGGCGAAACAGCAAATAATAATCGATCACGTCGCAGCCAATCGAGACCGCGAGCCCGAACACGAGCGAACCGAAGCCGAATAAATCGCGCCATAAGCGCATCGCGGGGCCGGCGTACTTGCGATAGATCGCGGCGTTCCGCTCGGTGAAGGAAAATTGTCGCGCCAAGCGCTGGGCGTTCGGATCGAATTTCCTGCCGTAGTTTTCCTGGCTGCGAATGTAAAAAAGGTAAATTTGCCAGGCCACGCGAATCACGAACGGCTGCGTCGCACGCTCCGCGCGGTACCGCTCTTCGGCTGTGGCTACGTCTTCAGCTTCGCGATAGCTCGGGTGGGTCAGGCGCAGAAACAGATTCTTGAACTGATCGTACATCGTGGTGTGGAACGAGCTCGTCACGGTCGTCGCGGCGGCGAGCGCCAGCACGAGCCCGAGCTGCCACGGCGAATGCTCGTACTTCTGGACCAAGAGCCAAGCGCCACCACCGACC
>DASYCL010000846.1:0-5853 GCA_036500245.1 Polyangiaceae bacterium
GAAGGTGGAGATGGGTAATACGACGCCCGTAGTGTTGGCGGAGCGCGTCCAGCTGGCTTTTGACGCGAATTGCATCGACGATCATGAGGGAATCTGTTGCACTCCCGAGCAATTCCGACTGAAGCTCGTCAAACAGCCAGGTCCCCCCGGTTTCAATATCAAGGCGCTCCCCCGCCTCTTGCAGCGCGCCGCGTTCCTCGACAGCTGCCGAACCTAGCCGCTGGGACAACAGGACGTGCGTCGATATGTGGCGTGCCCCGTATCGAGCGACGAGTCGCCTTGCCAGCGTAGACTTGCCAGCACCAACTTCTCCACTCAGCGCCAGAATCCTAGTTGCCATGGGCTACTCAATCGAGTCGCGATCGTGAAAAATTTAGACACGATAATAGACGAGACGCCTAGTCACAACACCAAACGTAGGCAATCAACCGTCGAGGCAGATTGCACTCGTCGGTAGCGTCGGCGAAACGGGGGCAGGGGTCCTCCCGTTGGATAAAGTACTATTTACTGCGGTGCAAAGTTGACGGTTGCCTCGCGCGTTTGCGAAACGTGTATTCGAATTCTTGATATTGTTCCTCATTGCCGCGCAGCCGCAGAAATCCTGCTGGATTCGAGGGGTGATCGCGCTGGCCGAGGCCTGCGCGTGCAGTGTCCGAGTAAGCTCGGCGCGGGCTTCGGCATCGGCGCTTGATAACGCTGATCTGCGCTCCGCTTAGTGACACGACCCGGCGCGTGAGCACTTCGCTACAGCCAGAATCCCTCTCGTGCTGGCAATGACAAATAATTGAGCTGAGCTGTTCTTGGGTTTTCGGTGTCGCTGGTTCAGGGTCGGCAGGCACAGAAAAGGTGTTCTTGCACAAGCCCGGGCGCGCGTGCGCGCCCTCACCAGTCACTTCGAGGAAAGGAGCCGCGCGTGTCGGAGAACCAACCGAACTATGGCGAGAACTCAGAAAGGCCGACCGAGTCCGAGAACGCGGTCACATCGAGAAGCCCGACCAAGCGCTCGCGCCCGCCGAGAGCAAGGCCACCGCGCTCGTCCGCGCTCTACGACACCGTGGACACCGCAGCAGCGAAGCCTAGCCTCGACCCCACCGCACTTCGCGCCCGCCTACGTCGCGCCCAACGCGCCGAAGGTCGCGCCATCGTTGCCGACCTCGGCGGCGGCATCACCGCGTTCAAGTTTGGCAGCAGCCGGCGGATCTCGTTCCCACAGCCGTAAAATGCCGCCCTCGCTTTCCATCTCCCACCTTTACGCTATGCTCCGACTCGTCACGCATGAGCAGGCGCCCACGGAGCGAAATCCATGGGAAAGCTGAGTAACGGTGTTCAGAAACGTAAGCGGGCTGGCAAGGTCCGCCTGGTCATTGATTTTCGATTTAGAGACAAAGACGGACGCGAGGAGCGCTACCGAAAGGACGCTCGCATTCAAACGCGGGCGGGTGCGGAAGCTGAGGCGCGGCGGCTGATGGAGATCGCGCACACGACCGGAACACTCGAGCTCCGGCCCGACGCGCCAACTCTACGCACCTTCGTCGACGACACTTTCAAGCCGCTCTTCCGAACCAAGTTTCGGCCGGGCACTTGGAAGCGGTACGAGGGCATCCTCAGCCAAGGTCTGCTCGACGAGCTCGGCGACAAGCACGTCGACGAGATCACGGCGCCCACGGTTCGAGCGTTCATGGCGGTTCTGGGAAAGCGCGGGATTCAATCGCGCGGACCGGTGAACTTACTCCGGACGCTCCTGACGGCGGCGGTCGAAACGGGCGCGCTCGAGGCAATGCCAGAGCTCCCGAAGCCGCCGCCGCCGGGACGCAAGCTGCCCAGCGCGCCGTCGACCGAAGAGGTGGAGGCGATGCTTGCCAAGGCCAGTGGTTGGCTTCGCGTGGCGATCGCACTCGCCGCCTTCGCGGGGCTGCGCCAGGGTGAAGTAAGGGCGCTCGAGGTCCGTGACGTGGACCTGAAGAGCGGAATCCTGACCGTGCGCAGGGCGCTGTCTGAAAGTGAGCCGGTAGCGCCGAAATCGGGCCACGAACGGGTTATCCCGATCGGGACTCAGCTTGCGGTCGTTCTGACCGAGGCGCTGAGGGGAAAGCTGCCTAGTGCTCGCGTTGTCCTGAACCAAAGCGGCCGCACGCCGTCACGGCAGGCGGTCTGGACCGAGCTCCACGCGCTCCTGGTTTGTCACAAGCTGTCGGAGCGCAGCTATCACGCGCTTCGGCACTACTTCTTGTCGGCGCTCGTGCGCGTCGGCGCGAACCTGGAGGCAGTGCGCGAGCTCGCAGGGCACTCGAAGTTGCAGACCACGCAACGCTACGTACATGCGACGGGTGCTGATCATCGCGACGCCATCGCGAGGTTCCCGGGTAACTAGTGGGAAACGAAAAGCCTCCCGGGTGAGTAAGTACTCGACCCGGTTTGCTTTTTCTCTGTTTCAGTCGGGGCGGGCAGATTCGAACTGCCGACCTCTCGGACCCGAACCGAGCGCGCTACCAAACTGCGCTACGCCCCGAAAACGGAGGCGGCGGACAATGGTCTCAGGGGGCCGATCTGTCAAGGACATCACACGGTTCGGCCGCGTTTTTTCAGGCGCGCTTCTTCAATTCGGCGATCAGTGCGGGCACCGCGACGAAGAGGTCGGCCACGAGGCCGTAGTCGGCGAGTTGGAAGATGGGGGCTTCGGGGTCTTTGTTGATCGCGACGATGACCTTCGAACCCTTCATGCCCGCGATGTGCTGAATCGCGCCCGAGATGCCGATCGCGAAGTAGAGCTTCGGCGCGACGATTTTGCCGGTCTGGCCGACTTGGAAATCGCCGGGCGCGTAGCCCGCGTCCACCGCGGCGCGGCTGGCGCCGAGCGCGGCGCCGAGCGCGGTCGCGAGTGGCTCGAGCACTTCGAAAAATTTCTCTTTCAACGCGCGGCCGCCGCTGACGATCACGCTCGCTTCAGTGAGCTCCGGGCGCTCGCTCTTCACGGCTTCGAGCGACACGAATTCGACGCGACTCGCCGCTGCGCCCGGCGCAACCTTCGCGACGTTTTCGATCGGCGATGCGCCGCCGCTCGCGGCGGCGGCTTCGAACTCGCTTTGACGCGCAGTCGCGACTTGAATCGGCGTCGTGAGCGAGCAATAGCCGGAGGCGTTGCCCGCGAACATCGGCCTTTTGTAGACGATTTTGCCGCCTTCCGCGCTCACGCCCGAGCAATCGCCGGCATAGGCCGCGTCCAAACGCGCGGCCACGCGCGGCAATAAATCCTTGCCGAAGCTGGTCGCGGTTGCGACGACGAGGCCGAACGCTTTGCCGACTTCCGCGACCGTCGGCGTGAAGTTCTCGGCCGTGTACTTCGCGAACGATGCGTCGCTGCACGCGAGCACTTTCGCTGCGCCGTAGCCCGTCAGCTCCGCGGCGGCCGCGGCGGCATTGGCACCCAAAACCAAAATCGAAAAGCTGCCACCCAAAGCAGGCAGCGCGCGCTTCGCGAACGTGATCGCGCTGAGCGTGGACTTCTTCACTTTGCCGTCTTCTGTGAACTCGGCAACTACGAGTGCATCGGCCATTTCAAATCACCTTCGATACGTTGGCGAGTTTCTCGACGAGCTCGGCGACGTCTTTGACTTTGGCACCCCCGGAGCGTTGCGGTGGGCGCTCGAATTTGGAGTACTTGGTGTTGAGTTGGTTCCCGCCGATCAGATCGGCGAGGGCTTTGACTTCGAGCGGCTTCTTTTTGGCCGCCATGATCGCGGGCAGCGGCGCGAAGCGCACGCCTTCGTTGTGTTTGAAACCGGCTTCGGCCTGGCTCAGCTTCGAGAACACGCTGTTCGGCGCGACGATGCGCAAATCCACCGTGACGAGCGCGGGCAGCTTCACGCGCAACGTCGCGACGCCGCCGTCCACTTCGCGCCCGACGAGCAGCGCGCCAGTTTCTTCCTTAATCGTCGCCGCGAACGTCGCCATCGGCCAATCGAGCAATTCCGCCAAGCGTTGCCCGACTTGATTGCTATCGCCGTCGACGGCTTGTTTGCCGAGCAGCACCAAATCCGGCTTCTCGGCTACGACCAAAGCTTTGAGCGCGAGCGCCACCAAGCGACCGTCGAGATCCGCGTCGTTGGCTTCGACGCGAATCGCGCGATCGGCGCCGGTCGCGAGCGCGGCGCGCAGCATCGTCTCGGCCTCTTTCGGCGCCAGCGTCACGACCACGACTTCGCCTTCGCGCTTCTTCGGCGTCTTACCGTTTTCGGTCAAACGGAGCGCGGCTTCGAGCGCATATTCATCGAACGGGTTCGTCTTCCACTCGAGCCCCGTCGTGTCGATCGCGTCACCCGCGGCGCTGATCTTCACCTTGTTGGCGTTGTCGGGATCGGCAACGCGCTTCAATGCGACCAAGATTTTCATGGTTGTCCTCGGGCAAGGTTAGGCGATGGGTTTGACGCGTCAACTTGTTGGGTGAGATGTGTGGGCCCTACGCGTGTCACAGCGTTTGGCCGCTCGCGCTTCTGGTGACGCGACGGGCGCCTGTTCGGTCAGTTTTAACGTGGCCGCCTCGCTTTCGAGAACCGTGATCAGCCCGGCGAATCACTAGTGTTGTTTTATTTCCGGGCATGCGGCCCGAACCCTTCGCGCGCGCTGGGGCGCGAAAGAGCGAGAGCGCTAAGCCGGGTAAATTCACGGCAAATGTACTGCGTGCACTTGCCACGATGTCACTTTTGTACGACATGAACCTACGGAGATATGGCTCTCAGCACGGACTTTCTCGTTCTTGGTAGCGGCATTGCGGGGCTTACGTTTGCGCTGCGCGCGGCCGAGTTCGGCGAAGTGCTCGTCGTCACGAAGCGCGAGTGCGATGACTCGGCGACCAATTGGGCGCAAGGGGGCATGGCCGCGGTGCTCGCGCCCGGCGATTCGTTCGAGAAGCACGCCGAAGATACGCATTTCGCCGGTGTCGGCTTGTGTCACGAGAAGGTCGTCGACATCTGCGTGCGTGAAGCGCCGGAGAGCATTCGCTGGCTGAGTGAGCTCGGCGCGGAGTTCTCGCGCTTGGAATCGGGCGATTACGAGCTCGGCAAAGAAGCCGCGCACACCGAACGCCGTATCGTGCACGCGGGCGACATCACCGGTCGCGAGATCCAGCGCGCATTGCTCGCCGCTGTGCGCGGTTCGAAGAACATCAAAGTCCTCGAATGGCACATGGGTGTGGACCTCATCACCCTGAGCAAATTCGGCGGCCCGGATCAGTGCGTCGGTGCCTACGTGCTCGACGAGAAAGCCGGCAAAGTCGAGACTATTTTGGCGCGCGCGACGATCCTCGCAACCGGCGGCGCGGGCAAAGTTTACCTTTACACGTCGAACCCAGACGTTGCGTCGGGTGACGGCGTCGCGATGGCGTACCGCGCGGGCGCCGAAATCGCGAACATGGAGTTCTACCAGTTTCACCCTACGGTGTTATACGAGCCTCGCGCCAAAGGCTTTTTGCTGAGCGAAGCCTTACGCGGCGAAGGCGCCGTGCTGCGCTTGCCCGACGGCGACGCCTTCATGGGCCGTCACCACGCCATGAAAGACTTGGCTCCGCGCGACGTCGTGGCCCGCGCGATCGACTACGAAATGAAGCGCACCGGCTCCGAGCACGTCTTACTCGACATTAGCCAGCGCCCGGCCGATTTCATTCGCTCGCGCTTCCCGAACATTTACGCCGAAGTCAAAGCCTACGGCTTCGACATGACGACCACGCCGCGCTTCTCGTCCAGGAGGTACGCGCCCACGCATTGGTCCGGACCGCCGAACTTGCTCATCGTGATCAGGTCGACGCCCATGTGCCACTCGAGCACGCGGATGTTCGGCGACCCACGCACGGCCGCGAGC
>DASYCL010000847.1:0-4155 GCA_036500245.1 Polyangiaceae bacterium
GCCGCTCGGCGTGAGCCCGCCGCGCAAGAAGAAGCGATGCAGCGCGGCGCGCACGCCGCGCGAAATCAAGTAGCTCACGAGCACGATCAAGAGCGCGGTCGCGAGCGTGATCACCGTCACCACCGTGGTGCCGACGGTGAAGAGTTCCGTGGTCAGAAACGAGTGCGCCTCCGCGTGCTGAGTTTCCGGCATCGTGGTTCCGAGTCTACACCCGGGAAAGCTCGGCTTTTCTCGCAATATTCTCCAACGCTGGAGCTCCGAATCGACTCCCGATAAGCTCGATTCCGTGCCTGAACTCGAGCATTTCGACTTGGTCGTCATCGGTGCGGGGCCCGCTGGAGAGAAAGCGGCGGCGCAAGCCGCGTACTTCAAGAAGCGCGTCGCGATCATCGAGTGCGAGCCCGAACCGGGCGGCGCGGCCGTGCACACCGGCACCTTGCCGAGCAAGACCTTGCGTGAAACCGCGCTCTATCTCTCAGGTTATCACGCGCGCGAACTCTACGGCGTAGCCGTCGAGCTCGACCGCGGCGCGACGCTGCCGCGCTTGATGTCGCGCAAGAACGCGATCGCAGCCGCCGAGTCGCGCTCGTTCCGCCAAAATTTCGCGCGCCACGACGTGCGCTATTTCAACGGCCACGGCCGCTTCGTCGACGAGCACACCGTGTCGATCACGTCGCCAACCGCTGAGACCCAGATCCGCGGCGATTTCGTGCTGATCAGCACCGGCTCGAAGCCGCACCGCCCGGCGGACATCGACTTCGCCGACGATTGGATCCACGACAGCGACGAAATCCTCACGATCCACGATCTACCGACTTCGCTCACCATCCTCGGCGGCGGAGTGATCGGCTGCGAATACGCCTGCATGTTCGCCGCGCTCGGCGTGGGCGTGACCTTGGTCGACGCGCGCAGCGAGATTTTGCCGTTCCTGGACGCCGAAATCGTGGCGCGACTCAAGAACGCGCTGTTGAAGCTCGGCATTCGCATGGTTCAGGGCCAACGCTGGACCAAAGTCGTGCGCACGGAAAAGGGCGTGACCACGACGCTGTCCGACAGCACGACCATCGACAACGAGCAGCTCTTGTTCGCGGCGGGCCGCACCGGCTGCGCCTCCGATCTCGGACTCGACAAAGTCGGGCTCGCGCCGGATTCGCGTGGCTACATCCCAGTCGACAAAGAGTTCCGCACCAAGGTCGCGCACATCTTCGCCGCGGGGGACGTGATCGGCTTTCCCGCATTGGCTTCGGTGTCCATGGAGCAAGGCCGCGTCGCGATGTGTCATGCCTTCGGTTTCGGTTACAAGAAAGCCGTCGCGGCCGAGATGCCCTACGGCATCTACACGATCCCCGAAGTGAGCTCCTTCGGCGAAACCGAAGAGACCTGCAAAGAAAAGAAGATCGACTACGTGGTCGGACGCGCGCTTTACGAAAACAACGCGCGCGGCAAAATCACCGGCGACCTCGAAGGCATCACGAAGCTCGTCGTCGACGCGAACACGCGCAAACTGATCGGCGTGCACGTGATCGGCGAACGCGCGAGCGAGCTCGTGCACATCGGGCAAACGGCGATCACGCTCGGCGCAACCGTCGATGTCTTCATCGACATGGTCTTCAACTATCCAACCCTCGCCGACTCCTACAAGTATGCGGCCTATGACTGCCTCGGCGGCTTCGCCTCGAAATCGCTCCCCCAGCCGACGGTCACAATATGAAACATACTATCGGAACTTGCAATGTTCCGGCTTGGCGTCCGGGTTGTGAATCGACACGTTTGATCACACTAGTGAAGCACGGAGTTTTGGACTAACAAAGTCGGATGCGAATCTCTGGGATTCGCGCGCGATGGGGAATTTCGAATCCGCAGAACGCGTATCAACCCAAGGTCACGCATGCCCGCAGCGTTGGGATCAACGCGCGAGTTCAGGAGCCGAGGTGAGGAAGATGAAATTGAACAAATTGGTTATTTCGTTCGTCGCGGTTGCGGGCTGTGTCGGGCTCGCAGTGCCTGCAATGGCTCAGCCGCGCCCGGATGCGCATGAGCACCATGAAGCTGCGGCCGAGCATCGGGACGCAGTGGCCGAGCACAACGCAGCCGCAGCCGAGCATCGGGACGCAGTGGCCGAGCACAATGCGGCCGTGGCGGAGCACCGGGAAGCCGTCGCGATTCACCGTGAGACCGAAGAAGAAATCCGCGTACGCATGCTCCGGGAGCAACATGATGAGTTCGCGCGCCGGCAAGCCGAGCGGCGCAACCAGGCGCTCTGGGAAGCTCACCGTGAAGAGCGCGCAATCGCCGCGCGCAACCAACTGCAATCGACGTGGGGTTCGTCGTTGAACCGGCCGGAAGCGCGCGCCGAGCTCGCGCTTCACGCCGATCGCATGGCGCGCCTGAATCGCATTCTGGACATCGCTCAGGACCGACACGACGCGGCGCTGATTGCCCGCACTGAGGCGGTGCTTCAACGTGAGATCAACCGCGACGCACGCATCCTGCACGCGATCCGCGTGAAGGTGGAGGGACAATGAGAAACCTAGTTTTGCTTTCCGTTTTTGGTTTGCTGCCGCTTGCTTGCAATAAATCGCAACCGCCGCCACCCATGGCGTCGGCCAGTGCGGCGCCCGCGGCGAGCATCGCACCGATCGCTTCGGCGGCGGACTCTGCGGCGCCGGCAGATTCAGCGGCGGCGGCCGACCCGAGTGCTGCTGCCCCGGCCGCGGCCGTGCCGACGCCAGCGGACTACGAAGTGAAAGCGAGTAGCGCCATCACTACCGCGAACGCCGCGCAGGTGCTGACGGCGATCGACAAAGAAGTCGGCAACTGAGCTGAGCCTGGTGGCGGGCTGCGCGAGCAGTCCGCCACGTGCCGTCAGGGCGCCGGGACCCAGACGTTCGTGCAATCCTTCGGCGGGTCGCTGCCAGTGACGTTGTTGGTGACCGTGATGCCCGTGCCCGTTGCCGGAACGAGGTTCACCGGGCCCGGACCGAACGTAAAGCTCGTGTCCTGATCTTTGTAGGTCGCATCCGCGAGATCATCCATGATCACGTTGTCGAAACTGATCGTCGTGATGTGGGTGGCATCGTAGCCGCGGAACGTGTTGTTGCTCACGGCCGTGCCGGTCACGTGCACGTTGTGCAGGCTGATGTTCTGGAAATTCGGGATCAGCGAGCCGGGCGAGCTGCTGTAGTAAGAGTCGAACACGAACGGGTCTTTCACGCCGCGCATGCACACGCCATCGTAGCTCACGGCCTGCACTAGGCCGCCACTGGTTGCGTCCGATTTGATGCGCAGACCATTGCTGGTGCCGTCGAGCGTGAGGTCGCACACCTTTACGTTTTGTACGCCGGAGTTGGTCTCGCTGCCGATCGACATGCCGTGACCTCGGAAGAAGTGGTTGTGCGCGACGATGATGTTGTTGATCGGCGCAGCCGACCCCTTGATCGCGACATTGTCGTCCCCCGTGCTGATCGTGCTGTACGCGATAAGGCCATTGCCCGTCGATGGATCGACGCCGTCGGTGTTCGGCGCGGTCGGATCGGTGTTCACGGTGATGCCCCAGACCGTGTAGCCCGGCGTGCCGATCACGATGTGGAACTTCGGCGAGTTTTGAAAGTGAGTCTGGTAAATCGTGAAGTTCTTGCCGCCGCTCGTCTGAATCAGGCGCGGCGCGGTGAGGTCGCCGTTCAGGTGAGTCTTGTCGTTCAATACCCACCAAGTGAGCGGTTCTTGGCCGATGATCGGCTCGCCGCCGCGGCCGTCAACGGTCCCCTCACCCATCACGCCCGATCCGACCGTAGCGTTCGCCGCGATCAGCGGCAGGCAATTGCTCGGGCCGCCGGTGCCCGTGCTGCACGCGTTCACCTTGGCGTCGAAGTCACGCGGGTTTCGCGACGCGAACAGCGTGACGCCGGTATCAATCCAAAGAATGACACCGCTCTTCAACGTGATCGGTCCCGAGAGCAGCGCGTTCTTGTCGCCATCCACCGCGAGCTTGACCGACATCCCTGCTGGGCAAGCCGCAATCGCGGCTTGAATGGCTTGTGTATCGAGCGCCGCTTCGTCCGTCAATTTGCCGTCGGTCGCCGTCTTGGTGGCGAGCACCGTCGCGCACGCCGGCGGAATCGTCGGCTCCATGCCGATGTCGTCGCATGTCGTCGG
>DASYCL010000848.1:0-2736 GCA_036500245.1 Polyangiaceae bacterium
AGCTCGTGCAAGACCTCTACGCCATCTGCAAACGTCGCCCCGAGCTCGAATTGCGCTGGATCGCCGCGCACTCCGGCAACCGCTGGAACGAATATGCGGACGCGCTCGCGACGGCATATCGCCGGAGTGTGCGTTAGGGCTGCCTCGAGAAGACAATCTGACCGTTCGCCATCTCTGTTTCCTCTTCTTCGCGCCGCAGCGCGCGCGAAGTGCTCGGGTCGGCTGCGCGGAAACAAGACCTGACTGTTCATCACATCTCCTGCTCTTCAGAGGCGGCCACGTTAGAACTGACCGCCGCGCTTCGTGACACCCGAAGGGTGAACAGGCGAAAGCCTCGTCACTAGTACCTCGGCTCGGAAGTGCGTTCCGGATTTCCGCGGCCCTCCCTCAAAGCGTGAGGGCCGCAGAAATCCTCAGCACGGCACCGTTCTAGCGTCAGTACTCTATCTGTCATGACGTACTGCAACCCGGAACGGAGTTCCGGGCCGCAGTACTAGGAGCGCGAGCGGCCAAGCGCTCACGGCTGAAGCACGTGTACGCCGCCCGTCGCGTTGACGTCGAGTGCCACCGGTTTTTCGTCGTGAAAAATCAAGAGCGCGGCGTCGTCCGAGTACAGCGCTGAAAGCTCGGCTGCGTTCGGGCCGCCGAAATCCGGCGCGTCGAACAGGATCGCGTCTTTGGCCGACGGCAGCGCATCGAGCGGCGCGAGGCGCATGCGCGTCTCGCCCAAACTGGAGCGCCAGATCACGAGCGTCTTGTCGCCGATCGGTCCGACCGCCCACCACCACTTGCTCTCGACGCCCGGCAGTTTCACTTCGCTCGATTTGCAGCCCGCGCTGCTGCAATCCACACGACCGACTTGAACCGCGTTATCCACGACTTGCGCATACGCGATGCTCGCGCCGCTCTTCGTGCATACTAAATTCGAATCGAAGCCGCGCTCGAACGGGATCGTGGCTTCCGCGGGTTTGCTCCACGTTCCGCCGTGAAACAACGTGACCGTGAGCGCGGTTTTGTCGTCCCCTCCGGTGGCTTTCGCGCCATGCTCGCCCGCGCGCCCGCCGAAGGCCGCGACCGCGAGATCAGCATTCTGCCTGCAGCCGTGCAGCGCGCCGGAAAATACGCCCTTTTGCGCCGTCACGTCCTTGAGCTTGCCGCCCGAGAGGCTCTTCGCGACGAATTCCGCGCCGCCGTCGGCTTGCTGCACGAACACGACTTGATCGCCGAGCGCGAGCGGATCGCCGACGATGCCGTCGATCTTGAGTGGAGTCGGTTTGGAAGCTTTGCCGTTCGCGATTAGCTCGACTTGGTAGCCCTCGTCTTTGTCCCCGTGTTCGACAGCGTGCCCGTCGTGCACGAGCTTGAGCGCGCCGAGGCCGCGCACATCCGACTGTTTGCCGCTCTTGAGATCGAACGAGGTGAGGCCTTTGTCCGTCAAGCCCGCGGCGTACACGCTCGCTACGTCGCTCACCAGATCGATGGTTTGCGCGGGCAGCTCCGGCACGTCGGCGTTGGCGTCGAAGCAGGACACTTTGCTGAAGCCCGCCGTGAACTCGCAGCCGCGTGGCCGCGCGCGGCCTTCGCTGGCTTTGAGCAGTAAAATCGCGCGACCGTCGGGCGTGAGCAAAGGCCCGACCATGCGCAGCGGTTTGTCGCTGAAGCTCTTCCAGCTTGCGGCCGTGATCAGCGGCGCGGGCGCAGCGCTCGGAGTGGGAACGCCCGTGGCAAGCTCGGTTTTCAAGCCGCCGTTCGTCGCGGCTTCCCAAAGCTCGGTGGCCACCGAGATGAGCGAGCTATCGGTCGGCGGCGCGCAAGTGCCTTTGTTGTCGCCGCAGCCGAGCCGCTCGTGCATTTTGGTTTTGAGTAGCGCAGTCTCACTCGCCGTCCCGAGCGCGGCGTATAGATCATCGGCGTAGCCGCTACAGCGTTTGGGCCAGCTGTCCTTCGTGTTGGCGGTAGCGCCGTTCGCGAGTTGGATCGCGCGCAGCGCGGCCGTGCGCGCGGCGAGTGGGCTCGTCGCGGCCGGGCCCGCGAGGCAAGTGCCGAGCGCGTTCCAAGACTTCTGCGCGTCCCCTTCGGAGCACGCACACAGCGCGCAGGCGAGCAGCGCCGCGTTCGGCAAAGGATGAAACAGAGCCCTTCGAAGTCCCGCTCGCGAAATCATGGCGCGACCTTACACCGGCTTTGCCTGCGCCGGATCCCGTCACGAACGATCTTCGCGCCTCAGCTGAACAGCATGAGTACTTCGTCGCGCGCCTCGATCATCGGCGCCCACGCCGTGCGCAAATCTGCCGCGCTGACCCGTCGCCGGTGTACGCGCCGTCCGGCTGATGATGCCAGGCCACGACTTGCGGAATCGGCTCAGGAATTTTCCAATTTGAAAGCACGTGCGCGTCGAGCACGTTTCCAGCGCTCATTTCGGCGCGGGCGGCGCGAGCGAGACACCGCCGTTTCGCTTGCGCTCACGCTTTTGTTCGTACATCTCGCGGTCGGCGCGATCGAGCAGCTCGTCCACCGTTTCTGGTGCTGCCGCCTTGACGAAAGCGGCGCCCACGCTGAGTGATAGATGAAAAGGTCGCTTGCCCGAGCGATTCAACTCGGTCGTCGCCGTGCGCACGCGCTGGCGCAGCGCGATCAGACCGGCCTCGTCGAAATCGAGCGCGAAGACCACGAACTCGTCACCGCCGAAGCGCGCGATGACGTCCATTTCTCGACAAGCACCACGCAGCAGATCGG
>DASYCL010000849.1:0-6203 GCA_036500245.1 Polyangiaceae bacterium
AAAGCGCTGAAATTTCAGCCTTTCACGCACAACACTTGTTTGAGCTCGACGACGATTTCGACCAAATCTGCTTGCTGTTCCAGCACTCGATCGATGTTCTTGTAAGCTTTTGGCGCCTCGTCGATCACACCGTGATCTTTACGACATTCGACGCCTTCGGTTTGGCGCGCCAAATCCGCCACAGTGAAGCACTTCTTCGCCTGTGAGCGGCTCATGCGCCGGCCCGCGCCGTGCGACGCGGATTCGAACGAAAGCGGATTGCCTTTGCCGCGCACGATGAACGACTTCGTGCCCATCGATCCCGGAATGATGCCGAGCTCGCCGAGCCCGGCGCGGATCGCGCCTTTGCGCGTGATGAGCAACTCTTCGTCGAAGTGCACTTCTTCGGCGACGTAGTTGTGGTGGCACACGACAGCTGCTTCGAAGCGCACGCGCGGAAACGCCGTCGCGAGCACACGCTGTACACGCGCGAGCATCACGCTGCGATTGAACGCGGCGTACTCTTGCGCCCAAAACAGATCTCGACGATAGGCCTCGAATTGCGGAGTTCCCGCGAGAAATACCGCCAAATCCCGATCGATTAGGGCTTGGTTGTGCGACAAGTGTTGCGCGCGCTCCATGTGCTTTTCGGCGAGCGTCGCGCCGACCATGCGGCTCCCCGAATGCAACATGATCCACACGCTGCCTTCGGTATCGAGGCAGAGCTCGATGAAATGGTTGCCGCCGCCGAGCGTGCCGATCTGCACACCAGCGCGAAATGCCAGGCCAGAAACGCCCGGGTCGAGCTCGGCGAAACGCGACATCAAGTTCGCGCCCACCTCGGCGAGCGCGGGTTCTTCATCCCAAATCGGCGCCGAGTGATAGGCACGACCCACCGGCACCGTTTCTTCGATCGCCAAACGCAAGTGCTTCAATGAATCCGGCAGATCGCTGGCGCTGAGGCTGGTCTTTTGGGCGGCCATGCCGCAGCCGATGTCCACGCCCACCGCGGCCGGCGCGACCGCGCCGCGCAGCGCGATCACCGAGCCGACGGTCGCGCCCTTGCCCACGTGCACGTCGGGCATGACTGCGACGTGATGCGCGACCCAAGGCAAGCTCGCGACCGCCTTCAATTGACGGATCGCGTCCGATTCGAGCTCCGAAATCGGAGCCCACACGCGAATCGGCACGCGGTCCCCCTTGATGATAGCCGAAGTCATGATGATTCCTGCTCTTTGCCGAGCGCGCTATTGAGCGCCGGATCGAGGCGAAAGGTGAGCTCGGGCATGCGCTTCAAAGGCAGCGCATCGCACAATCTGTTGCGAAAAAATCCGGACGCGCGCTCGAACCGAGCTTCGAGCTCACGGGCGCTCAGCGCGCCTTCGTCTTCGTCAGCGCGCGAAATCCAAACACGGGCACGCGAACCATCGCGAGATAGTTCGACGAACGTGACGCGCGCGCCGTCGAGTCGCGGATCGTTGATTTCAGAATCGATGATCGAATTGAGTTCTTCGCGGAACAGCTCCTCGATCCGCAGACTGCGAACGCCCGCGGCTCGAGTGCCGCTGTCACGCGACCTTCGCTGCTTGCTCATTTGAGCTCCAGTTTGCGGCGCATGTAGCTACGCCGCTAGCACTACAGCGGCTCGCTGCAGCGCCGAATCGCCGCAGCGCTACCCGCGCAAATACGGCAAATATAGATGTTTTTGGAGTCGCGCGCGCTCAGCCTGCGACAACCCGGGAGATGATCACACGATACGATTTTTTATTTCGACACATCAGCGGCATCTCCTTTCTCGAGCGCAGCAATGCGCGCCCGCGACGGAGTTTCTGACAGATCGCGAGCCAGCTGTCAAGCGCTCACGCGAGCAGCGCGCGCCACGCGCGATGCTCCCCGATGCGTTCGAGTGCGCGCAAAGTCAGTGTCTTACCTGGTTCGGATCGCGGCCAAGTCGACGCGCCCGACGGATGCGGCAACGGGATCACGTCGATTGCCGAGCGACCGATCTTCACGGCGTGCAAAGTGCCGATCTGTTCGACCAGCGGACGCGCGGGCAAGAACTGTTCGATCGCGACGCGACCGACCGGCAAGATCAACTCCGGTTCGAGTAGTTCGATCTCGCGCTCGAGCCACGGCCGGCAATTCGCGACTTCCGCCGGCGAAGGCACGCGATCGCCGCCCTTCGGATTTTTGCCCGGGAAACATCGGCAAACTGCGGCCATGTACACGCGCGCGCGAAACTCGGCTTCGCTCATTCCGAGCGGCACGAACCATTTGAAGAGCTGTTTGCCGGCCGTCCACGCGAAGGGTCGTCCGAGCACGGGTTCCTTGTCGCCCGGCGCTTGCCCGACGAGCAGCACTTTCGAGAACACAGGTCCGCCCACGATCGGCGGCCGAAACATGTTTTCGCAGCGCGTGCAGGCGACGAGATTTCGCTGATGCGCTGCGATCAACGAAAGGGCACGTTTCGACATCGTTGCGAGCGCCATTGTGAAAGCAGAACTTCGCGCGCGCCAGGCGCACGTGATAAACCGGCGCACCGTGGTGGTCGCTGATTTTCCGCTCTGGACACTGCTTCCGTTTCCGCTGCTCGTGCTGGCGCTGGCGCTGCTGCCGAGCCTGGTGCCAAATTATTGGGAGCGACCATCCGTGCAGCTCGCGGTCTCGCTCGCGTGCGCCTCGCCGGTCGCCGCCTACGAGCTGATGAACGCCCGGAGCGACCTGCTCGTGCACGCGCTCGGCGGCTACGCCACGTTCGTGATCACGCTCGGCGCGCTATTCACGATTTCGGGCGGCGTTGAGCTTTCGGCGAACTTGCGCGCGACGCCCAAGACCAATCTGCTTTTTCTGCTGACCGGCGCGCTGCTCGCGAGCTTCGTCGGCACGACGGGCGCGAGCATGCTGCTAGTTCGCCCATTCTTGAAGCTCAACCGCGAGCGCAAAGAGCGCCAGCACTTGGTGCCGTTTTTCATTTTGATCGTGGCAAACGTGGGCGGCTTGCTCACGCCGCTCGGCGATCCACCACTTCTACTCGGCTATATCGACGGCGTGCCGTTCTGGTGGACGCTGCGCTTGCTGCCGATTTGGCTTTTGTACGTGGGCTCGCTCAGCGCGGCATTTTATGGGTACGAAAGGCGCTCGTTCGCCGCAGAACCGAGCTCCGCCGAGAGCCTCGCGGGCAGCGAGCGCGAGCGGTTCGCGTTGCGCGGCAAGCGCAACTTGCTGTTGCTCGCTGCGGTCGCGCCGGCAGCGCTGTTGCCGGGTGGCGTACGCGAAGCCGTGTTGATCGGGCTCAGCGCGGCGTCGTACTTCACGACCGAGCGCACGATCCATCGCGCGAATTCGTTTGGATTCGCACCGCTCGTCGAGCTGGCGCTGATCTTTTTCGGCCTATTTTCCTGCCTCGGACCGATCGAGCATACGCTCGCCGAAGTCGCGCCGCGGTTGCCCGTTCAGCGCGCGTGGCAATTGTTTTGGGGTTCGGGGCTCTTGTCGTCCGTGCTCGACAATGCACCAACCTACGCGGCATTCCTCGCGCTCGCGCGAGGCCTCACCGCCCACGCGAGCGCGCTCGTCGCAGGCGTCGATCCGATTCGGCTCGCCGCGATCAGCGCGGGCAGTGTCGTGATGGGCGCCAGCACATACATCGGCAATGGTCCCAATTTGCTAGTCAAAGCGATCGCCGAGCGCGAGCGCTACTCGCTCCCGAGCTTCGCACGCTACGCGCTCTTTGCATTCACGCTCATGCTGCCGACTCATTTGCTGATGAGTGCGGCCCTGTACTGGCTCGAGCACTAGCAGCCGTGCCCAAAAAACAGCTCGAGGTTGGGGGGGCAGCAGCAACCCAACCTCAAGACGCGGCAGCCCCGCTCACAACCGCACAGATCGTCGCAAGACCGTCAGCGCATTGACGGCGCCGGCCCCAGAGCGCCTTCGAGCACTGCACGCTGGCGCTGAAACGAAACGCCGACGCGCGAATTTTGAGCAGCCGAGCGGCGCACCCAGCCACTTCGGCAAGTTTATTAACGTTCGACTTCAAGCAACACGAACGGGCAGCAAGGCCTGGTGAGCCAAACCCTGGCTCGAGCTTCGCCTCGCTCAAAGGCCGCAAAAACGCGGCGTGTGACTCACGTATTCAGCGCGCACATCTGCGCTGTTCTGCGCGACTGTGCGTGCAAGTGCACTGATACGCGCCCGCGGCGCCGCTCCACCTGCGTGATTGTGCACAAAATTCGAGGAGATCTGGTTTCTCCACGTCTGCGCGAGCTGACATACTCTGCGAAGGTTTGATCGCAAGTGCGCCCGGCCTCGCGCGTACTGAAAAGAGACGATCCTGCTTTCTCATCAATGAACGCCCCTTCCTACACACCGCCGAAACATTGGTTTTTGCGAGCGCTCGCGCTGCTCGCGTTGGTCGCGGCCTCCTGCACGGTGCCAAATTTCGAGATCAGCAACGATGCTGGCGCCGGCGCGAGTCACTGTACGAACCTGGTTTCAGACGAGGGCGAGACCGGCGTCGACTGCGGCGGCACTTGTCCCGGCTGTGCGCCAGGCGGCACCTGCGTCGTGAACAATGATTGCCTGAACAATCAATGCATCGCCGGCATTTGCCAAGATGCTTCGTGCACGGACAGCGCGCTGTCCGGCTCCGAAACGGACGTGGATTGCGGCGGCGGCGCATGCACGGGGTGCAGCGCGGGTTTGCGCTGCGTGATCAATCGCGATTGCGCGAGCGGCGTGTGTTTGACCGGCGCCTGTGCGCAAGCCTCGTGCTCGGACAAGGTGTTGAACCAGGACGAAACCGACGTCGACTGCGGCGGCTCCTCCTGCCCGGCGTGCGTGCCGGGACAGCATTGCAAGTTGCCGACCGATTGCGCGGGCGGCGACTGCACCGGCGGGCTTTGCACGCTGACTTGCCTCGACGGCAAGGGCAACTGCGACGGCGACGCCTCGAACGGCTGCGAAACCAACCTGAAGACCGACGCCGATCATTGCGGCGCGTGCGAGACGCCCTGCTCACTGCCGCATGCGACCGCTGCCTGCACCGGCGGCAGCTGCACGATCGCCACGTGCATCGCACCCTTCGCCGACTGCGATGGCGACCCGACGAACGGCTGCGAGGTGAACACCAGCAGCGATCCGCTGAACTGCAACGCCTGCGGCACGGCTTGCTCCGCGATCAACGGGATGCCCTCGTGCGTCGCTTCGGCCTGTCAGGTCACTTGCAACGACGGTTTCCAGGACTGCGACAACGAGCCCGCCAACGGCTGCGAAACGAATACCAATATCGACGTCACCAATTGCTCGAAATGCGGCAAAGTCTGCGACACGACGATGGGCTCCGCCACGTGCAAGGTGGGCGTGTGCGGCGTGAGCACCTGCAAAGCGGGCCTGGGTGATTGCGACGCGGATCCGACCACGTGCGAGACCAACACCACGAACGACGTGAACAACTGCGGCGGCTGCGGCAAAGCCTGTGTGGTGCCGAACGGCACGCCGAGCTGTGTCAATTCCGTGTGCAAGGTCGCGACGTGCAACGCCGGCTTCGCCGACTGCGACGGCAAGATCACCAACGGCTGCGAAACCAACATCGCGGGCGACAGCGCAAACTGCGGCACGTGCGGCACGATTTGTAGCCTCAGCAACGCGACGGCGAAGTGCGTGAACAAGGCGTGCCAGGTCGCGACCTGCAGCGCAACTTTTGCCGACTGCGACGGCAGCGCCGCCAACGGCTGTGAAACCAACACCAGCACCAACTCTGCCAACTGCGGCGGCTGCGGCGCGAACGGCGTCAACTGCGCTGGTCAGTTCGCGAACGCTACGGGGAAGTGCGTGACCAGCGCGTGCCAACTCAGTGCCTGCAGCGCGAACTTCGCGGACTGCAACACGGTTCCGAACGACGGTTGCGAAGTCGACTTACGCTCGAACAATAGCAACTGCGGCACGTGCGGCCTCGCCTGCCAAGCGCCGCACGGCGCCAACACGTGTACGTTGGCCGCTTGCAAACCAGCCTGCGACGCTGGCGCAGACGGAAATTGCGACGGCAATAACAATAACGGCTGCGAGGTGGTGTTCGCCAACGACAGCAGCAACTGCGGCGGCTGCGGCACGGTGTGCCAACAGACCAACGCCACGAACACCTGTTCGGGCGGAAGCTGTAGTCCGGTTTGCACGCAGAGCTTCTTCAAGAGCTGCGACGGCAACAACAACAACGGCTGCGAAAC
>DASYCL010000850.1:0-4816 GCA_036500245.1 Polyangiaceae bacterium
ATTCGCGGTTCTGGTCGTCGAAGTAGCCGTACTTCATGAGGCGGAGATCCTTCACGCTAAAGACACGGGATTGCGTGCCTGGCATCGAGGCACGCAATCACCAGAGCAGTCGCGCATGTGCTGACTGCTCGACAATCTCAAGTAAACCAAACGAGTCCCCAGAACGCCAGCTGAAACCAAGAAATCGAGCATTGGGAAAGACTCATAACTAAACCATTTCCGGAACCGGTTCCGGAAATGGTAAGATTGGAGCAGCCCCGCTATTTCCCCAGGTTTACGGGATGAATCAAGGCCTCTCGAAGCGCCTCAGCATCGCACACTGAAAAGATACTGCAACCGGTTCCATCCGCGCGCGAACTTTCACTTGGTGTTGAGTCGTCGCGGCTCGGCGAATCCGTGCAAGAAATTCCCGGAAATCGTTGAGTGCTCGCTGCGCGAAAGCGTAAGAGAGAGACCCGAGTTTCTGTGTGGCTCAGAGACAACACTGAGTCGGCCCGAGCTCTGGAGTGTGTTCAGAGCTGCACACTGCTCGACGGCCGCGCAGCGCTCGATGAGCAATAAACGGCAGATATTTGGGTTTTCGTGCTTGGCTTGAACTTTGCTAACGTCCGGCGCAGTGAGACACGACAAATCTTGGAGTGGGCGAGGGGCGTGGGCACGTCGCTTGTGCCTGGGCGCAGCGCTCTTGGGGCCGGCGCTGCTTTCGGGGCGCGCGTTCGCAGAGCCGAGCGAAGCGGCGAGTGAGAATATCGAGGGCCGCGTGGTCGCATTCGAGCTCGGCGACTTGGTCGTCGACATCGCGAGCGATCGCGGCGCGACCGCGGGCGCGGTGCTCGAGCTGTGGCGGCCGCTCACGCTCAAGCATCCCGTGACCGGTCAAATGGTGAGCGATCGCTTTTTGATCGGGCGACTTCGTTTGACTCAGGTGCGCGGCGCGCTGTCGCTCGCGCACGCAGACGGCAAATTGCTCGAGCCCGCGCAACCCGGCGACATCGTCGTTTTGCATCGCGCGGGCAGCGCGCCCAAAACGCCCCTGGTGGTCGCGAAGCCCGCGCCGAACGCCGCTGAGCCGGAAACGAAACCGAGCGAGCCGTCCGCTGCTTCCGCGTCGAGCACGAGCGCCACTCCCGCGGAGGCCAACAAACCCAATGCAGCGCCGAACGCGAGCGTCGAACCGGCCGCTCCGCTCGACACGGATGCCGCGGAGGTCAGCGCGCTCTTCGACCACCTGCGCGGCGCGGCGGTGGCCACGCGCGTACTCGCCTTCGAGGGCTACGTGAAACGCCATCCGCGCGGCAAATACGCTGCGGTTCTATACGAAGAAGCCGCGCAATTGCGACGCTTGCTCGCGCTCGAGAGCGGCAACGCAGCCGGCACCGCGACTGAGCTCAAGAATTTTCAGCCGCCGCGCGAGGGTCGCACGCACACGCCGCTCGGCATCGCGCTCGAAGTCACGAACAGCCCCGTCGGCGCCGTGGTGCACTCGCGCAACTCGGGCGAAGTCGCGTACCACACCACGCCAATGAAGCGCGTCGGCGAGGGTTACTTCAGCGCTCAAATCGAAGCCGAGCGCTTGAGCGCGCCGAAGCTCGAATACTTCATCGAAGGCGTGGACGCCGAAGGCAAGTCGATGCCGCTCGTCGGCAGCGCCACCGAACCCGAGAGCGTACCGATCTCGGACGTGCCGACACCGAAGCCGCCCGCGCACTATCCGGCGAGCATCACGCTCTCCACCGACTACGCCGATTGGAACAATCTCAAAGGCAATGACGTCGTGTGGCAGACCGAAGGCTCGGTCGGCATGCGCTTTCAAGACGTCGGCTTGCGCGCCGCCCGGATGGGCTTCGGCGTGTATCGCGGCATCGGCGGTTCGCTTGCCGAGCTGGACCAAGAAAAACTCGCGGGCCGACGCGTCGGCCTCACCTACGGCTATTTGGAAGGGGAATTCGGGCTTTCCTACTTCACCTCGATCATTGGCCGCGCGGTGATCGGCTTGGAGGACGAAGGGGTGAACGGGGGCGCGCAGGCGCTCCTCCGCATCGGCAACGATCGAGACACGAATCTCATGATCGGCGGTGAAGTGCTCGGCGGCATCGGCGTGCGCGGGATCACGGAGTTGCAGCTCGCAACCTTCCCGCGCGTGCCGATCCTGTTTCGCACCGAGGTGACCAATCAACCTGCGGGCGTCTCGAGCAGCACCATCTCAACGTCCTCGGGCTTGGTTCCGAAGACCGTCGCGACCGACCAAGGCGAAGTCGGCGCGCGCGCGATCGCGCAGGTCGGTTATCGGTTCCTACCGGATCTGGTGGTCGCGGTGCGCGGCTCGTATCAAGGCCGCACGATCAGTCACGCGGGGCCCGGTTTCGGGGGAGCGGTGTCGTACCAATGGTGAACTTTCGTCGAGTTTTGGCCTCGGTTTTTCTGGCCGGCATCTCCTTACTTGCCGCGCCTGTGTTTGGGCAGGGCGGTGCGTCGCGTTTGCACCATGCGCCCATCTCCGTGTCGCGCGCGCACGAGCCGCTGGTGATCACGGCTGAAATCCAGCACCCGGAGCTGGTGAAGCGCGCCATCCTCGCCTACCGCGGGAGCGACAATGCGCCTTACGCCGAAGTCGAATTTCGGCGTGGCTCGCCCGGCCCGTACGTCGCCGAAGTGCCGGCCGAGGCGATCAATCCTCCCGAGATTTCCTACGAGATCGAGCTCGAAGCACTCGACGGCACGCGCTCGGCAGTGTTCGCGACTCGCGCCGAGCCACATCGCGTGCTCGTGCCGGAGGATCTGATGGACGCGCGTGAGCGTGCATTGCTGTCGCGCCTCGGCGGTCGTCGCTCGGTGTTCGCCGCTTCCGGCGACTACGTCGACTTCGGGTACTCCAAGGCCAACGTGCAGGATCCGAACACGGGTGCGGTCAGCGAGCAGAACGTGCACGATCAGTTCTTTCGGCTCGAGGGCAGCTACACGTATCGACCGCTGCGCGTGGTCACCGAGTTCAGCTTGCGCATCGGCATCGTGCGCGGCAATTCGCCGGTGCCGCTGTTCGACGCACAAGCGCCCGGCAAGAGCGCGGACGATCGCTTCAAAGTCGGCCTGAATTACGGCGCGCCGACCGTGCGCCTGCGGCTCTCGGACATCACGTACGTCGACGCGGAGTTCCTCACCAGCGTGACCGAAACCGGCTTCTCCGTCGGCGCGGGGGGCGCATTCTTGCTCGGAGATCCGTACGGCACCAAGCTCACGCTCGGCTTCGAGAGCATTCAAGTGTTCGGCACGCGCTTTTGGAGTCGCATGGACATCCGCGCGAGCGACCGCATCGGCTTCGCGCCCGTGATCGAAGTCACGAACATGCCCCACGCCGACGACTACGGCGTGCGTTTGCTCGGCGAGCTCACCTTCGATCTCGGCTCCGGCTTCAACGCGGCTCTGCGCGGTGGCTACCAAGCGCGCGTCTCGACCGCCGGCGGTCCGAGCGCAGGCGCGACCGTCGGCTACGCGTTTTGAACACCGGCCATGAACGCGCGCTCCACGGCGGCATAGTCGACTTCGGTGTCGAGCCGCGCGAGCACGGAATAGAAGCCGAATTGTAGCCGATTCATGAACAGCATGCCCTCGGGCAGCGGCACGAAGTTGCCGCCCTTCTTGAAGATGGCGCGCTTCATCTCGCCGATCTCGGCGACCAGCCCGCGCACGTATTCGCGAGACACGCGATACGGCGAAGCGAACAGCGGTTCGAAGCAGCGGCGCGAGTACGCGATCGCGAGATCTTCGTAGAGTCCGCCGCGCGTCTCCATGATCTTTCGCACTTGCTCGGCGAACGCGGCGTCGTCACGCTCGACCGCAGCGCGATGTAGCGCGCGTGCCGGGCCCATTCGCCGCGCGCTGATCGGCTGCACACAACCGAAATCGAGGAACGCGATTCGCCCTTCCGGTTGGAACACGTAGTTGCCCGGGTGCGGATCGGCGTTGAACATGCCGCCGACGAGGTTGCCCTTGAACACGAAGCGCCACAGCGCTTCGGCGTAGCTGCGGCGCTCGCTGTCCGGGCTCGTCGCGGCTTCATCGAGCCGCGCGCCGTGCACGAATTCGCTGGTCAAGACCCGCAAGCTCGACCGTGCGCGGATCACCTCTGGAATGCGGATCTGCGGATCACCGCGAAAGATTTCGGCGAAACGCGCTTGGCGCTCGGCTTCGAGTCGATAGTCGAGCTCTTCGCGGAAGCGTGTTTTCAGCTCTTCGAGTACGCCGCGCGAGTTGACGCCTTTGGGCACGAACGTGCCGATCATGGACTCGAGCATGCCGACGTTCTCGAGGTCGCTTTCGACCGCCGCCGCGATGCCTGGATGTTGCACCTTAATCGCCACCAAGCGGCCGTCTTGCATGCGCGCGCGATGAACCTGGCCGATCGACGCGCTCGCGATGGGTTCGTCTTCCCAAGCGTCGAAGAGTCGATCGATTGGCGCGCCGAGCTCGTTCTCGACCAGTGCGCGGATCTCGGCGCTGGAGGAGGTCGGTGCTTGCTCACGCAGTTTGCGCAGCGCCGTTTCATAAGCCTCGCGCTGGCCCTCGGGCACCACGCCGTCGACGTAGCTTGCCATCTGCCCGACCTTGGCCGCGAGCCCACGTAGCGTGCCGAGCACGTCCGCCGCGCGCTCCGCCGCACTTTCAGCGCCCTTGGCGAGCAACAGGCTCGCCCCGGTACGCGCGCCGAGCCCAGCCAGCCTCACGAAGCGACCGACGCGGCCTGCGGGGATCTTGCGGTCGTCAGCCAAGCACCACCGAACATGGCACCGACCTCGGCGAAGTGTAAGCGCGGCGACGC
>DASYCL010000851.1:0-11620 GCA_036500245.1 Polyangiaceae bacterium
CGGTGTGGTGTTCAAGGGCCACCCGGACTTGCGGCGCATCCTGATGTACCCGGAATTCGAGGGCCATCCGCTGCGCAAAGACTACGCGGCCGACAAGATCCAACCGCTCATTGCGTATCGCGATGTGCCGAACATCGAAAAAGTCGCGCCGTTCAGCGTCGACGAAGGCATGTCCTTCGGTCGCCAAACGCACACCAGCAAGCGTCACGACACCGACGACTCACAGGTAAACTGATGGAGCCTCTCGACCAGGAACTAGACGAAGCCGAGCTCGAAATGCCGACGGACCCGTTGTTGCTCAACGTCGGTCCGGCGCATCCAGCCATGCACGGCACGGTCCGCTGCGTGATGGAGCTCAGCGGTGAAATCATCGAGCACGTGGACGTGCAGGTCGGCTACTTGCACCGCGGCTTCGAGAAGATGTGCGAGCGCGGCACTTGGACGCAGGTGTTCCCGTACGTCGATCGCTGCAACTACGTCTCGCCGATGCTAAACAACGTCGGTTTCGCGCTCGCCTGCGAGAAAGCCCTCGGCGTCACAGTGCCGGAGCGCTGCGAGTGGTACCGCATGATCTTGGGCGAGCTCGCCCGCATGTCCGACCACCTCACGTGCGACGGCGCGATGGCGATGGAGCTCGGCGCGTTCACGCCCTTCCTCTGGATGATCAAAGCCCGGGAAATGATCTGGGATTTGCTTGAGGAGGAGACGGGCGCGCGGCTGACGCACAGCTTCGGTCGCGTTGGTGGCATGGCCTCGCCGCCGACGGAGCACCTCAAAGAAAATGCGCGCGCGGTCGTTCACCACATCATCACGGTGATCGAAGAAGTCGAGAAGCTCTTGCTCGGCAACCGCATCTTCCTCGATCGCCTCGAAGGCGTCGGCGTCATCAGCGCGGCCGACGCGATTTCGCTCGGCTGGACCGGCCCGTGCTTGCGCGCGAGCGGCGTGCCTTACGACGTGCGCAAAGCGCACCCGTATCTGAAGTACGGCGAAGTCGAATTCGAGGTACCCGTCGGTTCGGCGAGCGATTGCTTCGATCGCTTCATGGTGCGCCTCGCGGAGATTCGTCAGAGCGCGCGCATCATCGAACAATGCTGCGAGCGCATGGCCGACTCGGGGCCGGTGAACGTCGACGATCCGCGCATCATCCTGCCGCCCAAGGACGAGGTTTACAAAACCATCGAAGGCACGATCCAGCACTTCAAGATCGTGATGGAAGGCCTGAAATTGCCGGCCGGCGAAGTCTATTCCTTCACCGAAGGCGGCAACGGCGAGCTCGGGTTCTACCTCGTGAGTGACGGCAGCGGCACGCCGTACCGCGTGCGCATTCGCCCGCCCTGCTTCCTCATCACCGCCGGCCTCGAGCGCGTGATCACGGGTCAAATGATGGCCGACGTGGTGCCGAGCTTCGGTTCACTGAACATGATCGGCGGCGAGTGTGATCGTTAAGGCTCGTCCCTAGCTTCTCGGAAATTCGAATGCCTTCTTTCAAATTAGACGATCGCGAAATTCCCTTCGAGCCGGGTGAGACGATCATCCGTGCCGCGCAAAAGGCGGGCATCGACATCCCGCACTATTGCTGGCACGCGGGGCTCACCGTGGCGGCCAACTGCCGCATGTGCTTGGTCGAGCTGATGCCGCCGCCGGGCCGCCCGGCTCTGCTCTTGGATGTGCTGGCTTGGGACGAGAACAAGCAGGAGTACATCCCGCAAAAGAAGCCGAAGCTCGTGCCGAGCTGCCAGCAAGCCGCGGCCGACGGCATGGTCGTGAAGAGCCAAACCAGCGAGCACGTCGACGTGGCCCGCTCCGCGGTTCAGGAGCTTCTGCTCCTGAATCACCCGGTGGATTGCCCGATTTGCGATCAAGCCGGCGAGTGCCGTTTGCAGGACTACTGGCTCGAGCACCAGGGCACGAAGAAGCGGATGCGGGACGAGCCGATCCACAAGCCGAAGGGCGTCGTGTTCGGCCCGACCATCGTGTACGACGCAGAGCGCTGCATCGTGTGCACGCGCTGCGTGCGCGTGTCGGAAGAGCTGGCGAAGGATCCCGTGCTCAGCGTGCGTGAGCGCGGCAATCTCGCCGAGATCGTGGTCGCGCCGGGGCGCAAGCTCGACCACGCGTACACGCTGATGACCGAGTACGTCTGCCCAGTCGGCGCGCTCACCTCGATTGATTTCCGGTTCAAGGCGCGGGTTTGGTTCTTGCGCTCGACGCGCACGGTTTGCGTCGGTTGCGCGACGGGCTGCAACTCCTTTACGGATTTCGATCCGCGCGACCAAAAGGCTTACCGCTATCGCCCGCGCGAAAACCTCGCGGTGAACAAATTCTGGATGTGCGACGACGGCATGCTCGACTATCAGCGCATCCACGAAGGTCGCGTGCTCGACGCCCGCGTTTCCGGCCAAACCGCGACGCTCGCGTCCGGCCTGGAGAAAGCCGCGGAAATCCTGAGCAAGGCGGCACCGGACACGACCGCGGTCGTGCTCAGCGCCGAGCATTCGACCGAAGACAACTTCGCGCTGCTAGCGCTGGCTAAGGCTTTTGGGTTTGGTTCGATTTACCAAAGCGGGCGCCCAGCGGGGCAGGGCGACGACATCTTGCGTCACCCCGACAAGAACCCCAATACGACGGGCATCGCCGCGCTCGGCAAAAACGTAGGACTCAAGAGCTTCGTCGAGCTCGTCGAAGCGATTCGCGCCGGCAAAGCCAAGACCGTGATCGCGCTCGGCGCAGCGACGCCATCGGCCGGCGGCGGCCAGGCGCTCGGGGACGTCGCGAACTTGATCGCGATCTCGACGCACGAAGGTCCCTTCGTGGCCAAAGCCAAAGTCGTGCTCCCGGCCAGCAGCTGGGCCGAGTCCGACGGCAGCTTCGTGAACGCCAAAGGCATCAGCCAAGAGAGCGAAAAAGCGATCAACCCGCAGGGCAATTCGAAGCCCGCGTTCCGCCTGATCGCTGACCTCGCGGCGCTCGCCGGCAAACCCCTCGGTTTCAAGAAACTCGCTGAATTGCGCGCGCAAATGGCACCCGCCCCCGCACGCAGCGCCGCCGCCGAAAGCGCGACGCTCGGAGCAGAATGATGCAACTTACGCTGATTGGCTTCTTGCTCTTCGTGATCAAAGCCTTCGTGGTCGTGATATTCGCGATGAACGTCGCGGTGATCCTCACCTGGGCCGATCGCCGTCAAGGCGCGATGATTCAAGATCGCGTGGGCCCGAATCGCGCGGTCGCTTGGATTCCGACCGTCGTCGCGCAAGCGCTCGCGGTCGTGCCGGCCATCGCAGTGGTCGCGCTAGTCGGCTTCATCGTGGTGAAGGTCGAGCCGCCGCCGGAAGTACGCGGCCAACGCGCGATGCTGTTTAGCCAACTCGGCATCTTGTTCACTTGGCTGACCGGCGTCGCGATCGCCGGCAAAGTCCAAACGCGCGGTGTGACCAGCAGCTTCGACGCTTGGATTTACACGCTCGGCGATCCACGCCGCATCTTCTACGGCGGCTTGTTCGCGCACTTCGCGGCGCTGTTCGTCGGCGTCACGCTCAGCGACTCTTCGTTCGGCGAGCAGATCCGCGACATCGGCTACGGCGGCGGCGCTGGGCTGCTCATTTTCGCGATTCTGGCGGGCGCGTTTTACGCCGCGTTCAGCATCCGCAACGAGCCGCGTTTCGGCTTGCGGCTCGCGGGTCTGCTGCACCCGGCCGCCGACGGCTTGAAGACGATTTGGAAGGAAGACTTCATTCCGCCGAACGCCGACAAGTTCCTGCACAGCCTCGCGCCCTTCATCTCGTTCTTCCCGGCGCTGGTCGTGATGGGCGTGATTCCGTTCGGGGACACGCTTTGCTTCGCGCTCAAGGACGGCCAGCTCTCGAGCTTGATGAGCTTCGTGCCGCGCGACGGCGTGTGCGTCGAAGGCGCCGTCAAATTGCAGGTGATCGATCTCGACGTCGGCTTGCTCTACTTCTTCGCGCTCGCCGGCACCGGCATCGTCGGCGCGGCGCTCGCGGGCTGGGCCAGCGACAACAAATACAGCCTCCTCGGCGGCGTGCGCGCAGCGAGCCAAATGGTCTCATACGAAGTCACGCAAGGCCTCACGCTGGTCGGCGCGGTCATGATCTACGGCTCGCTCCGCGTGGACAAAATGATCGAATGGCAGCAGCAGCACGCTTGGGGCATCTTCGTGCAGCCGCTCGCATTCTTCTTGTTCTTCACCGCCTCGGTCGCGGAGTCGAAGCGCATCCCATTCGACATCCCGGAAGGCGAGAGCGAAATCGTGGCCGGCTACTTCACCGAATACGCCGGCATGAAGTTCGCGATGTTCTTCTTCGCGGAGTACATCGCGGTCGTCACATCCGCTGGCCTGATGTCGGCGATTTTCCTGGGCGGCTGGGATTTGCCGTTCCTCTATCGCGACGGCATTCACGTCGAAATCGGCGGCACGGTGCTGTTCGAGCAAATGCTGCCGCACTTGGTCGTGATTTTGATCGGCGCGCTCGGCTTCATCCTCAAGACGCTCACGCTGTGCTGGGTCCAATTGATGATCCGCTGGACTTTACCGCGCTTCCGCTACGACCAACTGATGCGCCTCGGCTGGCGCAAGCTGCTCCCGGCGTCGCTCGGCAACGTGCTCGTGACGGGGCTGATCGTGCTCGCGATTTCGTCGGCTGGCGTAGCTACCGAGAAATTCATGAACCTGCTCGGCGACTACACCCGCGCGTTCCTGGCGCTCGGCGGCATCGGCGGCTTCATCGCGTTCGTCGTGTTCTTGCTGAAGCCGGTACACAAAAAGAAAATGTTGGCCTCGTCCTCGGCGCAATTCGCGGCCGCGGCGGGCGGCACACGCAGCGTACGGATGGGAGCATGAAGAACGAAACCACGCCGCTCGGCCCGAAGAAAGTGACCGGCGTTCCGGTCGCGCGCCCACAGCGCAGCGCTTCGGTCCAAACCTACATTCCCGAAGTCGTCCGCGGCCTCGGTATCACGATGAAGCATTTCTTTCAGAACACGAAAGAGATGGCCTTCGGTCAGCGCCCCGATCCGGCGCTCGAAAGCGTCGAAGACGGCATCAATACCGTCTCCTATCCCGAACAAAAGCGCCCGTACCCGGCGCGTTTTCGCGGCGTGCACCGGCTCACGCAACGCGAAGACGGCTCGCCGCGCTGCGTCGCGTGCCTGTGCTGTTCGACCGCGTGTCCCGCACAGTGCATCCACATCGAAGCCGGCGAGTACCCGGAAGGCGATCCGCGGCGCGGCTACGAGCGCTACCCGGCGCGTTTCGTGATCGACGAGCTGCGCTGCATCTTCTGCGGCTTCTGCGTCGAAGCCTGCCCCTGCGACGCGATCCGCATGGACACCGGCGTTCACGCCGCACCGTACGATTCGCGCGAGCAATTCATCTTCGAAAAAGACGTCCTGCTCGGCTTCCCCGGCCGCGACGGTTCGCACCTCACCGCGAACCCGCGCCACGAACCCGGCGAAACCTCGCACCCCGGCGTCGATCGTCAAAAGCAGCACTGAGACCGAGGCGAAGCGCGTGCGACCGTGATGGTCGTTGGGGTCCCGAAGGGGTCTCCAGAGCGCGAAACAAAGTTGAATGCGCAACTACGAAACACAAAGTTGCGCATTCAACTTCAGATTCCCGCGCGAAAGGCGACTGACGCGAAAGGCGACTAACGTGAAAGGCGACTAACGCGAAAGACCCACGCGTTCCGGGTCGGCTCGCGTTGCAAGGGAAGGATTCGCACAACTACGAACCACAAAGTTGCGCATTCAACTTCGGATTCTGATGCGAAAGGGTGAGGCTGACGCGAGCGGGCAAGCTGCGAGGCCGACCGGTGAACTTTGGTTGGCCGCGATCCTCCCCCTGAGGCCGCGAGGCGGCCGATTTGGGGGAGGCCGCCCGCCCGCAGCGCGGAGCGCGAGGACGGACGGGGTGGGGGCAGCCCCGAGCTCGGCCACTAGAACCAGAGGGCGTTCGGCGCTACATCTCTCGGCACAATGACCGAGTACGAACCAGTCATCGGGCTCGAGGTTCACGCGCAGCTGCTCACGAAGAGTAAGCTGTTTTGCGGCTGCTCGACCAACTTCGGCGGCGCGCCGAATACGAACGTGTGCCCGGTGTGCCTTGGTTTGCCGGGTTCGTTGCCGGTGTTGAATCGCGAAGCGGTGCGCATGGCCGTGCAAGCAGGCCTGGCGCTGAATTGCACGATTCACGAGAAGAGCATTTTTGCGCGGAAGAACTATTTCTATCCGGATTTGCCCAAGGGCTATCAGATTAGCCAATTCGAAGAGCCGATCGCGACCCAGGGGCAGCTCGAGATCGAGCTCGACGGCGTGGTGAGGCGCGTGGGCATCACGCGCGCGCACATGGAAGAAGACGCGGGCAAGAACCTGCACGGCGTGGGCGGGGATTCGCTCGTGGATTTGAATCGCGCGGGCACGCCACTGGTCGAAATCGTGGGCGAGCCGGATTTGCGCTCGAGCGCGGAGGCCGCGGCGTACATGCGCGCGCTGCGCGACATTTTGGTGTTTATCGGCGTCAACGACGGCAACCTCGAAGAGGGCAGCTTTCGTTGCGACGCGAACGTGTCGATCCGGCCAAAAGGGACCGAGAAGTTCGGCACGCGTTGTGAGCTCAAGAACATTAACTCGTTCAAGTTCGTGCAGCGCGCGATCGACGCGGAAATCGTGCGCCAAACCGCAATCCTCGATGCCGGCGGCAAGATCCGGCAAGAGACGCGGAGCTTCGATCCGGATACCGGTCAAACTGCGACCTTGCGCTCGAAAGAAGAAGCGCACGACTACCGTTATTTCCCGGAGCCGGATTTGCCGCCGCTGCGCGTGGAAGCGGCGTTCATCGCCGAAGCGCGCGACAAGCTCGCCGAATTGCCGGTCGCGGTTCGAAAGCGCTGGGTCGCTGAGCTCGGGCTGACACCGGCCGCGGCGCAGACGCTCACCGGGCATCCCGAGTACGCACGTTTCTTCGAAGACGTGTTGAAGCGCTTCAAGCAACCGGTGAAGGCCGCGAACTTCGTCGCCAACGACGTATTGCGCGGCGCCAAATCGCACGGCTTGTCCGCGTCGTTCACGGTCACGCCGGCGCAGGTCGCGGAATTGCTCGCGCTCGTCGATGCGGGCGAAATCAGTGGCAAGCAGGCGAAAGAAGTTTTTTCTGCGCTCGAGAATCATCCCGAGATCAAGGCGCAAGCCGTCGTCGAGCAGCGCGGGCTGCGCGTGGTCTCCGACAGCGGCGCGCTCGAAGCCGTGTGCAAGCAATTGATCGAGAAGAACCCGAGCCAAGCGGCGTCATTGCGCGCCGGAAAAAAGGGCTTGATGGGCTTTTTCGTGGGGCAAGTGATGAAAGAGACGGGCGGTTCGGCGAACCCGAAGCTCGTCAATGAGCTGCTCGAGAAGCTGCTCGGAGGCGCCTCATGACCGCGCCGCGCGCGCTGAAAATCTACGAGCCGAAGCCGCCGTGGCTGAAGGTGCGCGCGCCGGGCGGTGAGAATTATACGCGACTCAAGCAAACGCTGCGCGAGCTCGATCTCTATACGGTATGCGAGGAAGCGCGTTGCCCGAACGTCGGCGAATGCTGGGCCGCGGGGACTGCGACCGTGATGTTGCTCGGTCACACCTGCACGCGCGGTTGCCGCTTCTGCGCCGTCACGACCGGCAATCCGCGCGGCGCGGTCGATCCGCGCGAGCCGGAGCACGTGGCGCGCGCGATCGCGCAATTGAAGCTGCGCTACGTCGTGCTCACGATGGTCGATCGCGACGATTTGCTCGACGGCGGCGCGTCGCACATGGCGCGCGCGGTGACGGCTTTGCGCGAGCACAGCCCGGGTTTATTGGTGGAAACCTTGGTCGGCGATTTCGGCGGCCGCAAACGCGACGTCAGCGCGATGGTCGACTGTGCGCCGGACGTCTTTGCGCACAACATCGAAGTCACGCGCCGGCTCACGCCGAAGATTCGCGATCAACGCTGCGATTACGATTTGTCGCTCGGTGTGCTTGCGCATGCGAAGGCGCGCGCGCCGGAACGCTTCGTCAAAAGCTCGATCATGGTCGGCGTCGGTGAAACGGACGACGAAGTGCTGGAAACGATGCGCGACTTGCGAAACGCAGGCGTCGACATCATCACCCTCGGGCAATATCTGCGTCCCACACCCAAACACGCCCCGGTCGAACGCTACGTCACCCCAGAGCAATTCGACGAATATGCGCGTCAGGGGCGCGAAATAGGCTTCGCATTCGTGGCCTCCGGCCCGCTCGTGCGCTCGAGCTATCACGCCGCCGAGGGCTTCGTCGAAGCCCGCCTGCGGCCGGCATACACGCATGCCGACGCGACCACGGGGCCCGAATTCGCCGCGCAAACGCCCGTATTTTCGCTCCCAGAGAGCGATGCCGCAGCGCACCAATTGATCCAAGTCGAATCGCTCGTACGACGCTGAGGGGCGCGCCAAAAGCGGCGCTTCCGGCCGGCGTGCTGCGAGCCGCAGCACGCACATGACGGAAGCATCATCTTCGGTTAGCCTGCCTCGGCATTCTTCGAGGGAATCTTCATGCCCGCTCCGGACTTCAGCCTGATCGGTAAGGTTGCGCGAAAGCTGACCCAGCCGCCGGCGTACGCAGCCGCGACCGGCGCGAAAGCGTCGCTGCTCAGCGTCGCTGCGAGTTCGTACGGTTGGAAATCCGAAGACGACGATTTGACGCAGCCGACCGGCTTCGATCCGGAGGCCGCGCGCTTGTTCGAAGCGGTGGTCGAAGGGGCATTTTTGGTTGCCAACGCGGACGGCGACTTCGACGACACGGAGCAAGCCGCGTTCCAGCACGTCGTGGTTACGGCCTGTGGCGGCGCGGTCGCCGAGCGCCAAGTCTCCGCGCTGCTCGCCGATCTGCACGATCAACTCGGCGAAGATGGGCTCGGCAAGCGCATTCAAATGGTCGCGCGTAGCATCACGCGCGAAGACCACGCGCGCGAGGTGCTCCGTGTGTCGTCTTTGCTCGCACACGTGTCGGGCGGCGTGAGCACGGTCGAGCGCGACGTACTCGACAAACTCGCCACCGAACTCAAACTAGCTCATGCAGCAGTCGAGCAAGCTCTCGAGGAGGCCGCCCACGCGCTCAACGAGTAGCGCTTGGTCCGGGCATGCGCCCGCGCGCCTGATTGTTTTGCCATGGATATGATGCCTGAAAAGCCCCGAACCTTGCGGCCCGAAGACTCCGCCAAGGTCATCCGCGTGCTCTCGGACGACGGCACGCTCGATCCGCGTCACGATCCCGGTTTGAGCGATCAAGAAGTGATCGACATCTACCGCTGGATGGTGACCACGCGGCAGCTCGACGAGCGCTTGGTCGCCCTGCAACGCCAAGGGCGGATCGGCTTTCACGTTGGTTCGCTGGGCGAAGAAGCGGCGATCATCGGCTCGGCCTTTGCGATGCGCAAAAGCGACTGGATTTTCCCGTGCTACCGCGAGTTCGGCGCGGCGCTGATGCGCGGGCTCGGCTTGCAGACGTTCGTCGACAACATGTTCGGCAACGCGAACGACACGGTGCAAGGCCGGCAGATGCCGGATCACTACACCTGCCGCGAAGTCGGCTGGGCGTCGATCAGCTCACCCGTGGGCACGCAGATCACGCAAGCGGTCGGCTTCGCTTGGGGTGCCAAGATCGACGGTAAAGATCTCGCTTCGCTCGTCTACTTCGGGGACGGCGCGACGAGCTCCACTGATTTTCACAGCGGCATGAACTTCGCCGGCGTGTTCAAAGTGCCGACGGTTTTTTTCTGCCGCAATAACGGCTGGGCGATCAGCGTGCCGGTCGAACGCCAAACCGCGACCCGCACGTTCGCCGAAAAAGCAGCCGCATACGGCATTCCTGGCGTGCGCGTGGACGGCAATGACTTGTTCGCCGTGGTGAGCGTGGTGCGCGAAGCGGTGCGCCGTGGCTCGCAAGGCCTCGGCCCGACTTTGATCGAAGCCATCACCTATCGCATGGGCGGCCACTCCACGAGTGACGACCCGAATCGCTATCGCGCGACCGAGCAATTGAAGCCCTGGGCCGAGCGCGATCCGCTCGAACGCGGTCGGCACTACCTCGAACGCCGCAAGCTGTGGGACGATCGCAAAGAGCAAGCGTTGATCGCCGAGATCGATCAAAAGTTCCGCGCCGCCGTCGCGGTCAGCGAAAAAGCGCCGATGCCGCCGCTCGAATCGATGTTCGAGGACGTGTACGAGAAATTGCCGTGGCACTTAGAGGAAGAGCGCGGCGAGCTCTTGCGCGGCCCACGCGCGCCTTCTCCTCATTCTTAGACTTTTCAGCCGCATGCCCGGAAATAAAAACAAAACTTCAGACTCGCGTGGCTGATCACGGTTCTGGCAAGTAGATACAAATGGCGCAGATGAACATGGTCCAGGCGATCAACGAGGCCCTACGTGCGTCGATGCGGCGCGACAAGCGCGTCGTGGTGATGGGCGAAGACGTGGGCAAGGTGGGCGGCGTGTTCCGCGTCACCGCCGGCCTGAGCGAAGAGTTCGGCGAAGAGCGTGTGATCGACACACCGCTCAGCGAGAACGGCATCGTCGGTTGCGCTGTCGGCATGGCGCTTTACGGCATGGTGCCAGTGGTCGAGATCCAATTCTCGGACTTCATTTGGCCGGCCTACGACCAGATCGTCAATGAGCTCGCGAAGTATCGCTATCGCTCGGGCGGCGAGTATCCGGCAAAGCTCGTGATCCGCACGCCGGTCGGTGGCGGCATTCGCGGCGGGCACTATCACTCACAGCATCCGGAAGCCGCGTTCATTCACGTTGCGGGGCTCAAAGTCGTCTGTCCGTCGAACCCGTACGACGCGAAGGGGCTCTTGCTCGCATCGATTCAAGATCCGGATCCGGTGCTCTTCTTCGAACCGAAACGCGTCTACCGCGCCGCCAAGGGCGACGTACCCGACAACGACTACCTCGTGCCGCTCGAGAGCGCGAAGGTCGTGCGCCCGGGTCGCCATGTGACCGTGCTCGCCTACGGCGCGATGCTCTACGAAGCGCTCGATGCGGCGGCGAAGGCGTCCGAAAAAGGTGTCGAAGCCGAAGTGATCGATTTGCGCACGCTCTGGCCGGTCGACATCGCGACGATCGTGACCAGCGTGAAACACACGGGCCGAGTCGTGGTCGTCCACGAAGCTGCGCGCACCTGCGGCTTCGGCGCCGAGCTCGTGTCGCTGGTGGTCGAGCGCTGTTTCTATCACTTGGAGGCGCCGCCGGTCCGCGTCACCGGCTTCGATACGCCGTTCCCGTACAGCCTCGAGATGGAGTACATGCCGCTCTCGCATCGGATTTTGCCGGCATTGCTGGACTCTGCGCGCTCTTGAGGGTTGGCTCGGGCTTCTGAGGGCTTCTTGTCCTTGAGCTTTTCTGGCCCTGCGCCAGCTGTGGCGCTTGGCCGCCCGCGCTTCCGGTAGCGCGACGGGCGCCTGTTCGGTCAGACTCGCGTTGGGGTGTGGCTACTCGCCTAATCCGTGATCAGCCCGCCGAAGGGCTGAGAGTTTGTATTATTTCCGGGCATGCGGCTGACAGCCCTTCGCGCGCGCTCGGGCGCGAAGAGATCGAGCGAACCGTTAGAAAACAAACCT
>DASYCL010000852.1:0-6707 GCA_036500245.1 Polyangiaceae bacterium
AGCGCGGTCGGGCCGGATTCTTCGTCGCCGCTCGGCGCGTTGGCAGTTTCGCTCGCGGGGAACGCGGACGGCGCGTTGTCTGCGGATTGGGACGCGCTATGCGCGCAAGCAGCGAGGGGTAAAGCAATGAGGCAGGCTGAAAACTTAAAAAGGTTCATGGTGTTCTTTCTCCGTTCGTTACCGACGCACGAAGAACGAAGCCAGAACCCGAGGCCTTACACTCGTCGCAAATCGGCCTCAGGCGCGGGGCGAGCTCGGCCGACGAGCTTGGACTAGCGGTTATGGAACTCGCGGACTAGGCTCGGATTTCTATCGAGGAGGACAGTCCGATGCAGCGCTTCATCACGTTTGCTTGTGCAGTATCAGCGGTCGCGTTCGCCGTCGTTGCGTGTGGGAGTAGCGACGACAGCGGGTCGTCGAATAACGGCGGTTCGTCGGGCAGCAGCTCGGTCGCTCTATGCGTGGGCGACTATTCGACGCTCTCGGAGAGCGCGCTCGAGGCGCAGACCGCGAGCAGCGGTCAATGCGCGAGCAAGGACGACGCTTCGTCGATCTGCGCGAACGACGTGCCTGCGCAAGCCGCGACGTGCGGCCTCGCCTGCATCCAGATGACCGGCGACCAAGATGCGTGCGTGTCCACGTGTCTCAATTCCATGGTCTTGCCCGTGCTCAGCGACGCTTGCGTCGGCTGCTATGTCGCGGACGTGGCCTGCGCGCGTACGAACTGCCTAACTAGTTGCGCCGACCCGACGGGCGATCTCTGCATGCCTTGCCGTCAAATGCATGGCTGCATCGACGCCTTCTACAGCTGCAGCGGCTTGCCCAATCCGAACCCAAGCACTGGCGGCAGCGGTGGTTCGGGCGGCAGCGGTGGCAGCTCGAGCGTCGGCGCCGCGGGTGAAACGAGCGCGAGCGCCGGCACCGGCGGTTGAGCGCGAAGCCGCGAATGCAGAAACTCGCACGGCTTTTCTTCGCCGCGTGCGCGCTCGCCGGCTCGCTTTGCGTCTCTTCGCGAGCGCATGCCGGCGGCTACGACACTCCCATGCTTTACAGCGCCCGGCACATGGGCATGGGCGGCGCCGCGATCGGCTACGTCGACGATCCTTCGGCGCTGTTTCATAACCCTTCAGGGTTAGCGCAGGTCCAGCGCGGCGAGGTGTTCGGCGATTTCTCGCTATTGCTCGGTAAAATTCGGGCGAGTCCATCCGTGCTGGCCAAAGACGTGACGTCGGACTTGACCACTGCGCCGTTTTTTTTGGTTGGGGGTGCCTATCGCGTACATCCCCGGATCGTGCTCGGCGTGGGCGTCTATCCGGTGGCTTCTGCGGGCGCGACGTTTCACTACGGCGCGCCCGGCTTCGAAGACACGACGGAGTTGTTTTTCCTCGAAGCTTCGCCCGGCATCGCGTTCAACATTTTGCCGAACCTGCGCATCGGCGCGGGCTATCGCCTCACGTACGTGCGGCTCAAGCGCTACGAGGGCAACCCGACCACGAGCGAAACGCCGTTCCTCGACTTCACCGTCACGGGTGAGAACTACACGGGCTTCCGCGTCGGCGCCCAATACGATCCATTGCCGTGGCTCGATTTCGGCATCGTGTATCGCAATCCGACCGTCACCAAAGTATCGAACGATCGCGGTACGGCGCTCGCGCTCGAGTTCCAAGACGTATCCACCCAGTTCAAGCTACCGGCGAAGCTCGGCCTCGGCAGCCGCGCTGACTTCGACCAATTCGGCTTTTCGGGTTCGCTCGCGCTCGACTGGGAATACACGTTCAATAGCGAAAATCAGGGCTATCCGCTGATTGGAACCGAAGTGCCGATGCAGGGTCAGCCGGCAAACGCGCCGACTTCGGTCCCGAACGTGTTCGATTGGTCCGACTCGCAAACCGTGCGCGTCGGCTTCGAGTATCGTTTTTTGGACGACCCAGCCGCGCAGATCAAACACGTCGCTGCGCGCGTCGGCTACGTCTACGACAGCAAGACCGCGAACCCCGAATACCCGACGCCGTTCGGCACACCGCCCGGCCCGACGCAGATCTTCACGCTCGGCACCGGCTACAACGGCGGCAGCTGGCAGGCGAACCTCGCCTATGCCTATCGCTTCGGCACCGGTGCGGTCACGCAAGCCGATCTCAACGCGCCGGGCAGGCAACCGTGCCAATTTTGCGGCACCGCCGGCAAGGAAGACTACGCGATTCATTTGCACGGCCTGTACGCCGATGTGAGTTACAAATTCTGAGCGCGATCGTGCTTCGCAATGCGCCGTCGCATCTCGAAGCGAACTAGAAAACGCGCTACGTTCTCAGGATGGCCAAGCCCTCTTTACGTTCGGCGAGCGTTTGCTTGCTCTGTGCTGGTTGGATCTACGCCTGCGGTGGCAGTGAGTTCAACGCAGGCGGCGGTGGCGGCACTTCCTCGGGCGGCAACACCAGCGCCGGCAGCAGCGCGACCGCCGGATCGACGGCAAGCGGCGGTGATTCGGTCGGCGGCAGCGCGGGAAACGCGAGCGGCGGCTCGAGTCAAGCCGGCACGGCATCAGGCGGCAGCAGTACGAGCGGCACAGGCGGCGCGGTTGGAGAGGGCGGAGCGATCGGAGAAGCGGGCGCGAACGTGGGCGGCAACACGGGCACGGCGGGCAGCGGCGGCGTGCGCAATTCCGGTGATTGCGTCGCGGCCAAGGATTGCCCGACCGGCGACAAGTGCGTCGCGCTTTATCCGGGTGGCTTTCGCGCCTGCGTGGCAACTCCGACGCCGCTCACGTGCACCGCGAGCGACGCATGCTGTCCGGGCATCACCGAGTGCGCGGCTGGCTCGAGCTGCGTCGAAACTCCGGTCGGTCCGTCCTGTGGACTCATCACCAGGCCAACCATCGCGTGCGTCAAAGAAGCGTGCACGACCGCAGCGGATTGCAGCGGCAGCAACGCGATCTGCGTACCAGCCGGCGCGCTCGATCGCAAAGTCTCGACGTGTCTCACCGGCGGCTGCCGGCTCGACACCGATTGTAAAGACGAAGCCGGCGGCAAGTGCGAGCCCGTGACGCCCAACTGTTGCGGCGGCCCGAGCGGCCTTTATTGCGTCTATCCGAGCAAAGGTTGCCGCAACAACTCGGATTGCACGACCGGAACCGGCATCTGCCAGATCGTGAATCAAAAGACGGGCGAGTGTGGCGGTAGCAGTATCTGCGCCGGCTGAGCGGCCCAGGAAAATCGCGCCAAGATCCTGCAGCTCGGCGCGAGTCGCGAGCTGAAAGCACCGAGGCCGACTCTCCAAGAGGAAGAGTCGGCCTCGCATTTTGAAGCCGATGCGGGTGGCTTATTTCGCGTTGTCCGAGCAGATGTAGCGCGTGCTGTCGTAGTCACAGTTTTCATCATTGATCCGTCCGAAGCCCTCGGGCGGATTGATGTCGGAGCCGTCCGTTCCGAGCCAGCAGCCCGGCGTGTAGTCGCCGTTGGGTTCGCTGTAGGGGTCCGTCATCGCGAACCAGGCACCGCCATCGATGGCCTTCCAGTTGGCGGCGCAAGTGGCGTCGCTCGAGTTCATTGCGCAGCCCGTGTAGTCGCCGGCTGCGAGGCCATAGATCCCGGGCACGAACTGGAAGTAGCTCGAGCCGTATTTTGCATAGAGCGCATTGAGGTGAGCGAGCGTGCGCGGAACCACCATTTGCAGGCCAACCGCGCTGCAAGAATTCGGATCGTCGAAACGAGCCGTGTCGAGACCGTCATCGACGTTGTAGGACGTGTAGCCGCCGCCGTCCGTCGTCATGTCGCACCACACGCTGAGCGAACCGAACGGACCGGAGCCGTCTGGATCGATGGTGTAAGTGCCGTCGGTGGCGGCGGGGTTCGCTAACTTGATGGCTTTGCAGCTGGCGGGTGTGGTGACCGTCTCGCAAGTGTCTCCGCTGTAGCCGGCGGCGCACGTGCAAGTGAAGCTGTTCACGCCGTCGACGCAAGTGCCTCCGTTCAAGCACGGGTGACTCGCGCAATCGTCGATGTTCGTAGCGCAGGTCTTGCCGGTATAACCGGCCGCGCAGGTGCAGCTGAAGTCGTTGACTGCGTCCACGCAGGTCCCGCCGTTGACGCACGGGCTCGTCGCGCAGTCGTCGATGTTGTTACTACAGGTTTTGCCGCTGTAGCCGGCCGCGCAAGTGCAGCTGAAGTCGTTGACTGCGTCGACGCAAGTGCCGCCGTTGACGCAAGGATTCGAAGCACAGTCGTCGATGTTGGTGGCGCAAGTGTCTCCGCTGTAGCCGGCCGCGCAAGTGCAGCTGAAGTCGTTGACTGCGTCGACGCAAGTGCCGCCGTTGACACAAGGATTCGAAGCACAGTCGTCGATGTTGGTGCCGCAGGTGTCTCCGCTGTAGCCGGCCGCGCAGGCGCAGACCGCCGCGCCGCTGCCGTTCAGCGCGCAGGTGCCTCCATTTTGGCACGGGTTCGTGGAGCAAGCGTCGGGTGCCACTTGATCGCACCGATCACCGGTGAAGCCGGTGTCGCACGTACAGCTGAACCCGGAGCCGCTCGCGCTCGAATCCTCACACGTGCCGTGGACGCACGGATTCGGCGTGCAGCTCGAGTCGACCGCGCCGCCTTCGCCGCCAGCTGTCGTGCCACCAGCTGTCGTGCCACCAGCTGCCGTGCCGCCAGCTGTCGTGCCGCCAGCTGTCGTGCCACCAGCTGCCGTGCCGCCTGCTGTCGCGCCGCCAGAGTGCGTCCCCGCAGAGTTCGAGCCTGCAGAGTTCGAGGACCCACCCCCTCCGGTTTCGGTTCCGCCCAGCGAGTTCGCCCCGGCCGCTCCGGGATTCGAGTTCGAGTCACCGCAACCGGCGAGGCAGATGCCGCCGAAGAACGTCAATGCTGCGCCGCACGTGAATAACTTCATTGATATACCTCTTCTTCGCTAAAAACCGGGTGATCGGGAGGCCCACGCTGCGCGTAGTTCGTGCTGCGCACTCGGTCTCGATAGCCCTCGTCGGCGCATACGGTCCAAGTGGCGCCGGCTTTAGATGCCTCATGTGTCGTTTGGTTACGTCGCGCTTCGATTCACCGCACGCGTTGCAGAGTGGTCGCCGTACGAACGCGACCGTTGCATCCTGTCGGTTTGATCGAACGCTCGTCGCAGTGCTAGGCGCACGAAGGTTCGAACCCGGAAATCAGAGCGCGGGCCGTCGTTCAGGAGAATCGCGCTAAAATCTTGCGGCTCGGCGCGTCGAGCGCACTCGGCGCGGGCACCAAATAGCGCATGCCGTGCGAGTCGCTGATCAAGTGGCGGCCGTCTTCGAGCGGCCGCACGTGGTCTTCTTGGTCGACCACGAATTCGGTCGGGCCGCGATCGGTGTCGACGCGCCAATGCGAGGTCGTCGCCGCTTGAGTCACCTCGACGATACGCGCGATCACCGGCAGGAAATCGCCTTGCCCGAGCGCGCGTTCGAGCGTCGCCTGCGTGCTCGCGTCGAGCGCGGAAAGCTCTTCGAAGCAGGCACACTCGACGCCGCTCTCATCGACGAGTGACAGGTATCGATTGGGGCTCGTGAGCGGGAACGCGCGGCGCGCGGTCACTTTGAGTCGCTCGCCGACACCGCGCGCGGTCGCCCACAGCTCGCCTTCCGCGTCGAGCTCGAGTCTGATTTGGTTTGGGTCGAGCAAAGGACGCGCTTCGTGGCTCGGTTCGGCGGCGCGCTCCGCGTTCTCGCCGTCAGCGAGCGCGGCGCCGTCCGCTTCGACCGCGCTTTGCGCGCGTACGAGCTTGGCGTATTCGCCGTCTTTCGCGAGCAGCTCGGTGGCGCCGCCGATTTCGGCGATTTTGCCGTCCTTCAGCACCACGAGCAGATCGGCTTTGCGCAGCGTGCTGAGCCGATGCGCGATCGCGACCGTGGTTCGGCCTTGCACGACGTTGTCGAGCGCGCTCTGAATCTCGCGCTCGGTTTGCACGTCGACCGCGCTGGTCGCCTCATCCAAAATCAAGATTTTGGGGTCGACCAAAATCGCGCGCGCGATCGCGATGCGCTGGCGTTCGCCGCCGGAGAGCGATTGTCCGCGTTCGCCCACGAGCGAATCGTAAGCTTCCGGCAATTTCAAAATGAAATCGTGCGCGCGCGCGGCGCGTGCCGCCGCGATGACTCGCGCGGGGCCGGATTCCGGCGCGCCATACGCCACATTTTCGCCGATCGTGCCGAAGAACAAAAATGGATCTTGCAGCACGATGCCGATGTGCCGGCGATAGTCCTCGAGCGTGACGCGCCGGACGTCCATGCCGTCGATGCGCACGGCGCCGGAAGATGCGTCGTAGAAGCGACAAATCAAATTCGAGACCGTGCTCTTGCCCGAGCCCGTATGCCCGACGATGCCGACCATTTGTCCCGGTTTCACCGTGAAGCTCACGTCGTCGAGCACGAGCCGGCTGCCATAACGAAACGAGACGTGCTCGAAGCGAATTTCGCCTTCGACGTGCGGCAAGGGCAACGGATCTTTGGCTTCGATCACGCTCGGCGCGCGGTCCAAGATATCGAACAAGCGCTGGGCGGCGGCGGCGGCGCGCTGCGTGACCGTGAGCACGCGGCTCATGCTCTCGATGCGCGTGTAGAAGCGGCTGATGTAAGCGATGAACGCCGTGAGCACACCGACCGTGACACGATGATGCAAAATCTCCCAGGCGCCCACCGCCCAAACCACCAGCAAACCGAGCTGATTGAGCAGCGCGACGAGCGG
>DASYCL010000853.1:0-3735 GCA_036500245.1 Polyangiaceae bacterium
ATCGCCGTCTTTGAGCAGCTGCTCTTTGACGCGCAGGCCGTTCACGTAGGTGCCATTGGTCGAGCCGAGATCGATGATGCGATGACCCGAGCCCATCGATTCGATTCGGGCGTGACGACGGCTGACCGAGTCCGCGTCGAGCACCAAACCGGCGTTCGCGCCGCGGCCAATTTCGACCGGCGAATCCGCCAGAATCGTGCGCGTGCCGAGCCGCGGTCCGGACAAAACGAGCAGCAGCGCCTGCTGCGCCGTCGCAACACGGATCAGACTGCGCATGTCGCGCGAGATCGTGACCTCGAGAGTCGACTCGTAAAGCTCGTCGTCCGCCAAAGTTCGGGGTGCATCAGCGCGTTAGCAAGTTGCGCGGAGCACTCTAAGCATAGCAGATGCCCCGATTCGCTTGTGCCCGTTGCTTCGCGGCGGCGACACGACATGTGCGCTCCCCACCTACATCGTGAGCGAGCCCCGAGCGAGTGGGACTAAATGTCGTAGTAAAGAAAATACTCGAAGGGCGTGGGACGGAGGCGTGACGCCTGCACGTCGTGCTCGCGTTTGTGCTCGAGCCACATGTCGATCAAGTCCTGAGTGAAGACATCGCCCTTGAGCAAAAATTCATGGTCATTTCCCAAGGCGTCGAGCGACTCCTCGAGCGACGCGGGCATGCGCTCCACGTCGCGCAGCTCCTCCGCCGAAAGTGAGTAGATGTCTTTGTCGAGCGGCGCGCCGGGATCGATTTTGTTTTGGATGCCATCGAGGCCGGCCATCATCATCGCGGAGAAGGCGAGATACGGATTGCACGTCGGATCCGGAAAGCGCAGCTCGAGCCGGCGCGATTTCGGTGACGGCGAGTACGTCGAGATGCGGATTGCAGCCGAACGATTGCGGCTCGAATAAGCGAGATTCACGGGCGCTTCGTAACCGGGCACGAGCCTTTTGTAGCTGTTCGTGGTCGGGTTCGTGAGCGCGGCGAGCGCGTGCGAATGTTTGAGGATGCCGCCGACGTAGTAGAGCGCGAGCTCGCTGAGGCCGGCATAGCCGTCGCCGGCGAACAGCGGTTTGCCGTCTTTCCACAGGGATTGATGGCAGTGCATGCCGTTGCCGTTGTCGCCGAAGAGCGGCTTCGGCATGAACGTCGCAGTGCGACCGTTGCGGTGCGCGACGTTCTTCACGACGTGCTTGAACCACAGCAATTTGTCCGCGGACTTGAGCAAGCTGTCGAAGCGCATGTCGATCTCGCCTTGGCCGGCGGTCGCGACTTCGTGGTGGCTCACTTCGACTTCGATCCCGAGGCGCTCGAGCTCGAGCACGATCTCGGTGCGTAGATCTTGCTGCGTGTCTTGCGGCGGAACCGGAAAATAGCCTTCCTTGTTCCTGATCTTGTGACCGAGGTTCGGCCCTTCGTCGCGCCCGCTGTTCCAAATCGCTTCGCTGGAGTCGACGGAGTAAAACGCTTCATGACCGCTCACGTCGAAGCGCACGTCGTCGAAGATGAAGAACTCGGCTTCCGGTCCGAAGTAACAAGTGTCCGCGATACCAGTCGATTGCAGATACGCTTCGGCTTTCTTCGCGACGTAACGCGGATCGCGCGAGTAGCTCTGGCGCGTGAGCGTGTCTTGAATCGTGCACAACAGCGACAGCGTCGGATGGCGCGTGAACGGATCGAGCACGGCCGTGCTCGGATCTGGAATCAAGAGCATGTCACTCTGATTGATCGGTTGAAAACCGCGGATCGAGGAGCCGTCGAAGCCGAACCCTTCCTCGAAGGCGTCGCTCGTCAAACGATGGAACGGCACGGAAGTGTGCTGCCATTTGCCGATCAAGTCGATGAACTTCAAATCGACCATCACGGCTTCGTGCTTCTTGCCGAGCTCGATCGCTTGCTTCGGATCCATAGCCCCTGTCTATCTCTATCGAGCGCGCGGGGCTACTGCCGGAATGAGCTCCGGCAGTAGGCGTCCCGACAGCGCGGTCGAGCCTCGAAAAGACTCGAATTGAGAATCGCTCAGATCGCTTCTTCGGCGCGCTCGCCGGTGCGGATGCGCACCGCTTCGTCGACCGGGCTGACGAAGATTTTGCCGTCGCCGATGCGGCCGGTCTTCGCGCTCTTCTCGATCGCGTCGATCACCTGGTGCACCATTTGATCGGGCACCACGATTTCGAGTTTCACCTTGGGCACGAAGTCGACGACGTAGGCGGAGCCACGGTAAACTTCTTTCTTGCCGCCAGTACGCCCGAAACCCTTCACCTCGGTCACGGTCATGCCTTGGATACCGACTTCCGACAAGGCGTCCTTGACCTCGTCCAGCTTGAACGGCTTGATAATCGCCTCGACCTTTTTCATCTGGCTCTCCATCCTGTTTGGGGGGTTACAGCCCTTGCGAGGCCTCCCCTCCTGAGCGCGGGGGCACCGCTCGGTGCGTAAGAACCTGCCCTCATGCGGCAGGTGGCTTTGGACGTAACGGGGTCCCTGTTTCCGGATTGTTTCTAATCCGATTCAGCGCGCGGCCTGCGGGAAATCGGTCGTTTTCTTGCTCGCCGAAACACCTGCTGCCGTCGAGCTCGCTTTCGGCGGCTCGCCGGCGCGCTTTCGTGGCAGGGTTCGAGCCGCGAAAATTCGTCCATTTCGCTTGTCGACGGCCAATGGGCCGAATGGCGAGGCGTGAGCCGCGAGGCCCCTCCGGGTCGACGCCCAATTCGAGTACTGTACCGCCCTTCGCGTTCCCACGAGTTCGCCCGACCGCCGCCCTCAGTAATGCCCGCTCAGAATCAGTCGCAAGTCCCGGTTGGGACGATCCTCGAGGGCAAGTTTCGTATCACCAAGGAGATCGGACGCGGCGGCATGGCCGCGGTGTACGAAGCCGAGAACGTCGACATCGGCAAACGCGTCGCGGTGAAGATCCTCGCAGCGGAGCTGATCACTTCGCGCGTCGTGCGCGAGCGCTTCATCCGCGAAGCGCGCGCAGCCGCCGCGATTCGTAGCCCGTACATTTGCGACGTCTACGACTCCGGCATGTTCGAAGAGCGACCCTTCCTGGTGATGGAGTTGCTCGAAGGCGAGAGCCTTTACGACATGATGACGCGCGTCCGGCAAATCGACGTCGAGACCACGGTGCGGATCACGACGCACACCGCGCGCGGCCTGGCGAAGGCCCACGAATCGAACGTGGTGCACCGCGATCTCAAACCAGAAAATATTTTTCTGACGAAAGACGAGGACGGAAAACTCGTCGTCAAGATCGTCGATTTCGGGCTCGCGAAATTCTACGAGCCGACCACGACCGACACGGAAACCGTGCGTTTGACGCGGGAAGGAGCGCTATTCGGCACCCCCGCGTACATGAGCCCGGAGCAAGCCAAGGGCAAAGGTGAGGTCGATCATCGCGCCGATTTGTGGGCGCTCGGTTGCATCGTGTACGAGTGCTTGACCGGTCAAACGGTGTGGAACGTCGAGCAAGGCGTGGCCATGATCCTCGCGCAGATCGCCAGCGCGCCGTTGCCGAAACCTTCCAAACTGCGCCCGGATTTGCCGCCCTCGTTCGACGCTTGGTTCGCGCGCGCACTCGATCGCGATCCGGACAAGCGCTATCAAAATGCCAAAGACCTCGCGGAGGCGCTCGGTCGCGCGCTCACGCCGAATCGCGCGCCCGCGCGCTCGATGTCTCTCTCGAGCGACGACGAAGGCATGGTCGTCGACGAACTGATCGGGAGCGAGACATTTCCCGCGAGCGATCCGCG
>DASYCL010000854.1:0-5160 GCA_036500245.1 Polyangiaceae bacterium
TCCGAGACGCGGGCGGATGCTACGCCGAGCCGCGCGCGAACACCACTCGCCTTTGCACCTGCCAAAGCGCTCACAAACGCGCGCTGCGCGCTTCGATCACGCGCTGCGTGGCTTCCGGCACGGCGTTCAAAAAATCGTAACCCGAAGCTTGCTCGATGGCATCGACGGACGTCGAAAATTCGCGAAAATCCTGGGCGCCGACGCCTTTTTGATTCGGCATCAGCACGCTCACGACTTCGGTTTCGGCGTTCACGTTGGAAGCGCCTTGACCTTCGCGCAAGACGACCACGATTTTGAAATTTGCCGCCGGCACCGCGACGCCTGCGCCGACTGTGGGCGACGGATTCGAGAAGATGCCACCCGCGACGATGTACAGCTCCGTTCCCGGCTCTTCGGCGCGCTCGCGCTCGTACTTCTCGAATTTCTCCCACGGCCCGGCGTTGAGCTCGTGAAGTTGCGGCTGCATATTCGTGAACACGAACGTGCTCGAGTTGTCGAGCGGCGTGTCCTCGCGATCGGCGGATGGACACAGGTGGCCGCGATCATAGCCGCTGTGCGCGTAGTCGCGCTCGCTCACGTGATAGAGCTCGCTCGGAAGCAGCGGATCGGGCCGAAAATCATTGCTGCGGCGCACGTGCCCCAAGTACGAGCGATCGAGCCGCCAGGCGACCCAATTGGGCACGCGCTTGGTCGCGCTGTAGGAGACCACGAACGAGCGCTCGTCGAGCAAGCGATCGTCCGAGGGATCTCGGTCGGTCGGGATTCCGAGCGGCAAGTGAATCGGGATCGAAGCTTCGGTCGAGCCCGCGTGGCCGGCGTTGGCGTTTCCGCTGGGCTCGGGCGGCGGTGTCAGCGAGCTCGGCGCGGGCGGCGCGTGCACCGGCGTAACGCTGCTCACTCCGCACTGCACCAAGACGAAGCGCGCCACGCAGAGCAACAAAATCACCCAAAAGAAGGTGCTGATTAGCGCCCGCTTTGGGGGGTTCGCTCGCTGCGTCATGGACACCGCGGGACCATAGCAAAGCGTGACGAAATCAGGCCATCTTCCGGCCATAGCAGGGTGGCGACGGTATCGCGCCCGAGATCAGTAGATCGATTGCCGCGCTTTGGCGGCATCATTCGCGCTCGAATTCGCGGGAGCCGCGTGCGAATCCGCTGCGTGCGCGGAAGCGCTGGCGGCAGGCTGCGCCGAGTGCGCCAGAGTCGCGCTCGGAACCAACGCTTCGACGACGTGGGGATTGGGTTGGGTTGCCTTGTTCGACGCAGCAGCACTCGGAGAAGCCGCGACTTCGACGCTCGGCGTTGCGGCAGTGGGCGCGATTGGAACACTCGGTGAGCTTCTGCGCGTAGGCAACACCACTTGCATCGAAGGCTGCGCCGCGCCGAGTGCGGCGCTGTTTCCGAGCGGACGCGCGGCTTCGGACGGAGCCGGTGCACGCACCATCCAAGACACGAAAAGCGCGAGCAAGAGCGCGAAGGTCGCCGCGCCGATCACCCAAGATACCGGCACCGTCGCGCGCTCGAGCCGCTTGGGTTCGGGACTCGGCAAGGAATCCCGCAGGCTCGGACACGATTCGCGCGCCGGATCGACCAAGATCGTCATCGCCGAAGCGCTGTTCGGATATTGGCTCGCCCGCTCTCCGGGCACCGAATCGCGACGCGCGGAGCGTGGATCACGCACGTCGCCAAAGTCGCTCGACGACGGCGCTTTGCGGCTGGCGAGCGGCTCGCGCGTCGTCGCGACGCCGCGCAAATCGAAGCTGTCGTCGCCGAACTCGTGCGGGACTGCGTCGAGCTGAGCGTGAATTTCGAAGCGCGGCCCGTCGCTGTCCGGCGGTGCCGAAGTGCGCGCAACCGAAGACAGCTGCTCAGAGAGACCCGGCGATGAAGGCGCGCCCGCCCGCTCGATCGGCGAGTACGTGTCCGCTTCGCGCGCGAAGTTACGCGCGGCCGGCGCGGAAGAATCGGTTTTTCCCGCGCCACGCGCGCTCGACACGGCCGGCCCGTGCGCGCTCGACGGCGGCAACAAATCCCGCTTCAACGGCGCGTGACGCGCCGCGGCCGGCGCAAATTCGGCTTTCGCATTCGGCGCGGCCCCGCGCGCCGCGCTGACCGGCGTGCGATCGACCACCGCGGGCGGACCGAGATACACCGCCCGCTCGGACTGCGAGAGCAGCCGCGGGCTCGGCAGCGAAAGCTCCGTCGGCGCGCGCGGATCGACCGAACCGATCGACATCAGCGTGCCGCTCTGGATCGAGCGCGCGCTCGGCGTCGCCGGCGTCACGTTGTACGACTCGGCTTCGGATGGCACCGAACGCGCCCGCGGCACTTCGACCGACACCGGAGTCGGCGGAGGCGAACTGATCAGCTCGGATCGATAGCGACCGGCGCGTGCCACGTGCGGCCCATCCAACGTGTCGGCTTCGCGCAACGCGGCGAGCTCGATTTCTTCGGGGTTGATCCGCTCCGGTGCGCCCTGCCCAGGCTGCAACGACGGGCCACGGAGGCCGTGCGGCGGCACGGTGCCCCCAGAAACTTCCTTGCATTTCGCGATTGGCACATCGCGCGCGGTGGGCCGCGCGCCGCCCTGCGACGGCCGTGGTCGCGAGTCGTCTTCGCCGCTGCGCGTGCTCATGCAGCGCGCTCCGACGCGCTCGTGCCCAAAGTCACGGCGCCGAAATGAATTCGCGAACAGAACGCCATACGTCCGCTCGAGCCACTAACCATCAGCAACAATTGAGTCCCGCGCGCTCGATCCATTGTCAAGCGACCCCAGAGCATCGCCCATCGCGCCGGCCGAGCGCAACCACTCGTCACTTTCGATTTCGATTTTGCTCCGCCCGCACACCCAGGCGCTCAGCACGCTCGGCAGGTGCGGCACGGCGCACCGCGCACTACCTAGTGCGATCGACCGGCGCCGGTCCACGGCGAAGCCGGCGCCGTGTGATACGGAAACGCGGTCCCGTGATCGCCGACCGCAGGCCAATTCTGGCCCGGTTGCATGCTGCCACCACGCGCACCCGATGCACGTGACGCGCCAGTGACAGCCCCACCGCGACCTCTGCCACCGCGCCCGACCAAGCCGCCGCCGTAGTAGTAGCCCGCATAGGCGGGCCCAGATCCACCCACCTGGCCGTAGTTGTTGATCGTCACGGAGATCGGTGGCGGACCATCGCCGTAGGCCGCCTGCGCATCGGGCGGAGGCGCGTCCACCGCTCCGAGCGTCACGGTGTGATTCAGACGCTGATGGTTTTCTTGCGCGGGTTCGCCATCTGCCGCGGCTGGAATGGATTCATTCGTGCGCGATACCGGAACGTTCGCGACGCTGTGCTCTTCGGGCCCATTCCAACCCGTGGCAGTCTCGGGTTGATCGACCCAATCGAGGCCGGTCGTACCGCAACCCACAAGTAGCATTGGGACCGAACACGCGATCAGCGCGATCGGCAGACTGCGCGCAGCGATTTTCGCCAGCATTCTGCGACAAACTCTGCCACTCCCGAAGCCAGGACGCTATCGACATTACGGGCGCGCGCCATTCTTCCAGCACTGGATGCGCGCTCCCCGGCTCTGTTATTCTGTGAGCTAGTTCAAGTGTCCGAAAATCTTCCAAAGCTCGTGCACCCGCCGACCGCGCGTGTGCTTTTGGTGGATGATGACGCCGAAGTGTTGAAGTCGCTCGAACGGCGACTGAAACAGGCCGGCTTCGAAGTTTCGGCGCACACACGCGCGGCTTCGGCCTTGGCCGCGCTCGCACCAGGCGGGTTCGATGTTGCAATCAGTGACATCACGATGCCCGAGATGGACGGCCTCGGCTTCATTCGCACCGTGCGCCACCATGACGTCGACTTGCCGGTCGTGCTGATCACGGGCGCGCCAGCCTTCGAAACGGCGATCCGCGCGGTCGAATACGGCGCGTTTCGCTATTTGGTAAAGCCGCTCAACGATGCGGAGCTTTACTCGACGCTCGAACACGCCGTGAATTTGTATCGCACGGCCCGCGCGCGGCGGGAGCTCGTGGCCGAGACCGAGCACGGTTCGGTGCTGGCGAGCCGGCAGCGCCAGCTGAAAAGCAATTTCGAGCGCGCGCTGGCCAGCGTCTGGATTGCCTACCAGCCGATCGTCACTGCCAGCGACACGCGCGTGTTCGCGCAAGAAGCCTTGCTGCGAACTGCGGACACGACCCTACCCGATCCGACCGCGATGCTCGACGCGGCGGAACGCACCGGGCGACTCGGCGATTTGGGTCAGCTCGTGCGAGCGGCCGCGGCTGCGCAGATCAAGCGCGCGCCGAGCGAGTGGTGCTTCTTCATCAACCTGCACCCGCACGAAATCAGCGCCATCGATTTGCTGATGAATGGGCCGATGCGCGAGCTCTCCTCACGGATCGTGCTCGAGATTACCGAGCGCGCATCGCTCGACCAAATCCCGAATGCGCACAGCGCGATCGCATTGCTCAGGAAATGCGGCTATCGCATCGCGATTGACGATTTGGGGGCGGGTTACTCGGGGCTGAGCAGCTTCGCCGAGCTCGAACCGGAGTTCGTGAAGTTCGACATGTCGCTAGTGCGCGAGATCGACAAGCGCGCGACCAAGCAGCGCCTGGTCGCCGCAATCTCGGCGATGTGCAAAGGCATTGGGACGCGCGTGGTCGCCGAGGGCGTCGAAACCGAAGCCGAGCGCACGACGTTGATCGAACTCGGCTGTGAGCTCTTACAAGGGCACTTATTCGCTCGGCCCGGGCCCGCGTTCCCCGAGCCCAACCGGGAGCACGGCCCGAGCATTTGAATTTGCGCCGAGCCGCTCGCGCGCGCGCTCGAGATCGAGCTGCCCTTCCCAGCGCGACACGATCAAGGTCGCGACCGCATTGCCTACGAAGTTCGTCAGCGCGCGCGCTTCGGACATGAAGCGATCGACGCCGAGCAGGAGCGTGAGTCCCGCGACCGGAATATTGCCGGTCGAGGACAGCGTGGCCGCCAGCGTGATGAAGCCGCTGCCCGTCACGCCCGCAGCGCCCTTCGAGGTGAGCAAGAGCACCGCCAAGAGCGAGGCTTCGCTGGCGAAGCTGAGCGGAATATCGAGCGCTTGTGCGACGAACAGCGCGCCGAGCGTGAGGTAAATCGAGGTCCCGTCCAGGTTGAAGGAGTAGCCCGCAGGCACCAC
>DASYCL010000855.1:0-1558 GCA_036500245.1 Polyangiaceae bacterium
TCGTGGGCGCGCCCGAAGCGACGCTGCGCACGCGGCTCTTTCATGCAAAGAAAAAACTGCGCGCAGCGCTCGAAACGGAGGGCGTGCGATGAGCAAAGATCTCTTGAGCCAAGCCACGCGCGCGCTGCGAGACTCTCCTGACGTGAGCGAGCTCGAAGCCCGCGCCACGCGCGCGCGGATCATGAGTGGACTACATCAAACGCGGGTGCGCCGTCGCACGCGTTACGCCTATCTTTTGCCGATCGCCGCCACGTTCGTGGCCGCGAGTGCCTGGGGCGCGGCGAGCGGCAAGGCGCACTGGGTGTGGGTGAGCATCGAACGAATCGTGACGAAGTCCGCGCCGATTGCGAGCGTACCGAGCGCGCATCAGGCGCAGAGCGCCACAGCGCATGCGGCGGAGCCAGCCACTGCGCCGCCGGAGTCGGCCGCGACGAACATGGCCTCGAATCCGAACGATTCGTCCGAAGCTCCGCCTTCGCCGGTCGTGCCGGAGCCAGCGGCGAACACGCCCGTCGCTGCCGCGCGCGCGCTGCCAGCCGCCAACGCAATTCCGTCGGCCAGCGCCGTGGCGCAAAAACGCGATCTGCATTCGAGCGCGCCGATCACGCCCGAAGAAGTCGCGGATCCGACGCTCGCGCTCTATCGCGTCGCGCACACGGCGCATTTCGTCGATCACGAGCCGGCGCGCGCGCTCGCGGCTTGGGACGCATACCTCGCCGCGGCGCCGAACGGCACCTTTGCGCCGGAGGCCCGTTACAATCGCGCGCTCAGCTTGGTGCGCCTCGGTCGCACGAGCGAAGCCAAAGCCGCGCTCGAGCCGTTCGCGAGCGGTGTTTACGACGGTTACCGGCAAGCGGAAGCGAGCGCGCTGTTGGCCCGACTCGGCGCGCAAAATTAGGTTTTTTTTTGGGGTTGCCTTGGGTCGCTCAGGGCGGCGATCACGACTACACTCGGCGCCGAAGTCATGAGCAAACTCGGTTCCGGTGTCGAACGGCGCGCTGAACGCGCGCCGATGCAATATCGGCGCTTCGGGCGCACGGAAAAAGCGCTCAGCGTCATCACCCTCGGCGGCATGCGCTATCACCAAGGCTGGACCCCGCCCAAACACGAGCTGCCCGCGCGCACGATCGAGCAGTGTCGAGACACCGTGCAGCGCGCGTTCGCGCTCGGCATCAATCACATCGAGACTGCGCACGGCTACGGCAAGAGCGAGCACGTCTACGGCAAAGTGCTGAACGAAGAGCTACGCGTGCCGCGCGACAGCTATTTTTTCATGACCAAGGGCGCACCCGAAACCGGGGATGACACCAAGCGCACGATCGAAGAGCAACTTCGCACGCTCGGCATGGATCACTTCGACTTGTACGCTTGGCACGGCTTGAACAACCAAGCCAAGCAGAAAAAGGCGCTCGCCAAAGGCGGACCGGTCGAGGTGCTGAAGCGCTACCAAGAAGAGGGCGTGATCGGCAACGTCGGATTCAGCACGCACGCGCCGTATCGCGTAATCTGCGAAGCGATCAGTACGGATCTCTTCGACTTCGTGAACCTGCACTACTAT
>DASYCL010000856.1:0-6001 GCA_036500245.1 Polyangiaceae bacterium
CCAAGCGTGGACGTCACGAACGCCGCTGCAGTCGATCCGACGACCGCGCGCCAAACCCTGCAAACGCGGCTCGAAATGGGCGATCCACCGGACAGCTTTCAAGCCGTGTCGGGCGTGGACGTGATGACCTGGGTAACGCAAGGCAAGATGCAACCCATCACTGAGCTTTCGATGAAGAACGGCTGGGGCGACGTGTTCCCGCCCGCGGTGACCAACATTCTCACCTACAAGGGCGATGTCTACGCCGTGCCAGTGAACATCGAGCGCGACAACAATCTCTATTACAACATGGCTTTGATGCAGCAAAATCAGATCGATCCACCGCAAACGCTCGACGATTTCTACGCTGCCTGTACCAGCCTTCAGGCCAAAAACGTGACGCCGCTCGCGGTGCCGGCCGCGGGCTGGGTGCTCGCGCTCGTCGCGTTCGAGACGCTGATGCCGAGCGTGAATGGCGGGGACTACTACCTGCAGTTCCTGGGCGGAAACGCCGACCCGAACGGGCCCGAGCTCCGCACCTTGTTCCAAGAGTTCGCGAAAGTGCTCGCCTGCTCGGACATCGCGACCGAAACCGATAGCTGGGGCGCGAGCGGCGACATCGTCTACAACAACAACGCGGCGATGTACGTAATGGGCGACTGGGCCAAAGGCTATTTCGAAGGTGGCCAGGACGCGAACGGAGTCGCGCGACCGGCATGGGTCGCGAACACGGATTTCGGCGTCGTGCCCGGGCTCGGCGGCACCGGCTATTTCACCTTCAACTCGGCCGTCTTCGGCTTGCCCGTCGGAGCGCAACACCCGAATGCGGGCAAGGCATTCCTCACCACTGCGGGCTCGGCCGATGGACAACAAGCATTCAATCCGCTCAAAGGTTCCGTGCCCGCGCGCACCGATGCTGACTTGAGCTTGTTCGATGACATGACGCGCAATTCGGCCATGGACTTCAAAGCCGCGGGCGCGCAAACGAACAAGCTTTTGCCGGGCTACGCGAGCCTCACCACGCTCGCCTTCCAAGAGGAAATCAATCCGAGTCTGCTCGTGTTCGCCGTCGGTGGCGATCGCGCCCGCACGCTCGATTCAGCGGACGTGCCCGCAGACGAGGCCCAAGTGCAGGCATTCGACGTCGACTACATCATCCAAAAGATCGCGGCAAACTACGCGCTCCTCAAACAGTAGTCAGCTGTTTGGGACGACGCTCCTGGAAGCCCACTCACTCCGGAGCGGGCTTCTGGGCGTTCGTCAATGCACGGATAAGATACGGCACGAGTTCGGGCAGGCATCCGTATCGATGCGATTGCCGTCGTCGCAGTCTTCGTCGCCGTTCACTACGCCGTCGCCGCAGTATTCGCCGAGTAGACAATTCGCGCCGCATTTGCCGTAGCCGCCGAGGTTCATGCCGTCGTCGCATTGCTCGCCGATCGAGACGATTCCGTCCCCGCAGATCGGCGTGCATACGGTCGCATTGGTATTGAAGCCCGTGAGCTGTAGCTTGTAGTTCGAGCCGCCGGGGTTTCGCTCGGCTTGAAAGACGTCGATTTCGTAGACTTGGTCTTGCATCAAGTTGAGCGCGCTGCCGCCAGTGTCCGTCGTCGTCGCGTTGAGTGTGACCGAGCCTTCGACTTTGTCGTGAATGCCGCCGAGGTCGACGACCAAGCGCCCTGAAACGAACACCCACACGTCGTCGTCTCCGCGGAACGAGAGCGTCGAGTTCTTCGTTGCGTCGTACTGAAACCAATAGTGGAGCTCGCTCGTGAACGCGAAGTTGTGCATCCCGACGTCGCCCGCGAAGAGCTGTTCGGGGTTCACTGGGTCGACCACCCAGCCGCGGTTATCGAGCGGGAAAAATAGGCTATTGTCGTACGTGTAAACGCCGCTCAAATTCGTCAGCGGCAATTTGTCGACGAATTTGAGATTGTAATTCGGGTCGTCGCGATACCAACTCTTGAAATTGTCTTGGCTGTCGACGTGGAGATTGTGCGCTGGGTCGCCCGCGTACTCCGGCTTGCCATCGACGTCGAGGTTCAGCTTTACGATGCCCGTTGTGGCTGTGCTGAAGCCGTCCCAGTGAAAGTTCGGGTGCCCGTGGTAGCTGTCTTGGTGCTGCCGAAAGTCGCGATACACGATCGGTAAGCTCAACATGTCCGGCGCGTTTGCCGTGGGCACGCTGCACCTGAAGCCCGGCTCGATCTTGCAATCGGAGCTACAACCGTCGCCGCTGCGGGTATTGCCGTCGTCGCAATCTTCACCGATCACGAGGCCGTCACCGCAATCGGAGGTGCACGCGCCGGCCTTACAATTCGGCTCGGTCTGGCACGTCGGGCTGCAGCCATCGTAGGGGTCGGTGTTGCCGTCGTCGCAGCTTTCTGCGCCTTCTTTCATGCCGTCGCCGCACACGGTCGGCGTGCACACGCTCGGTGTGCCGTCGCACTTGAAGCCTAGTTCGAGCGTGCAATGCGCGGAGCAACCGTCGCCGTCCATCGCGTTGCCGTCGTCGCACAGTTCGGGATCGGTGGTCACGCCGTCCCCGCAGCGCACCGCCTTGAAACAGAGCTGGCCGGCGATGGCGCACGAGTAGCCCGGCTCGACCATCAAACAGTCGGCGCTGCAGCCGTCGCCCGACATCAGGTTCCCGTCGTCACAAGCTTCGTCGTCAGCGAGCATGCCGTCCCCGCAACCCGCGGGCTTGACCACTGCACTGCCTCCGCACGAGTTATCGACGCACAACGAGGAGTCGCCCCCGCCCGGGTTGACGCCGCTGCCGCCGCTCGACGACATGCCGCCGCTCGAGTTGCCGCCATTGTCGACCGTCGATCGCATATTGCCGTTGCCGCCCGATTGCGTGGTGCAACCGACGAACAGCAGGCCCGAAAACAGCACCCCGCTGCCCAGCAATCCAACCCCGAACCATCGCAGCCGCGAGATCATGTTTCAAGCTCCTCGCGCGAATCACGCGCGCTCCTGAAACGTCCCAGGACGCTTGCAATCGAGCAAAGGAATTCGTGGTCAAAGTTGTGAATTGACTACGATTCCAACATGGAATTGCGCGAGCTCTGCGCACCCTGTACGCGAGAACCACACATCCGATCTCGGAGCGAGATCGTTAGTCGTACGCGAGTTTGCCGTCCGCATCGACGTGCACGTTCCGATGCCGATGCGCGCCGGTGAAGCGCTCGACTTCGCGCACCCATTCCGAATCCGGATAGCGATTGACCATGTCCTCGGCTTCGCCGCGCGCTTCGGAGGCGCGACCCTCGGCGGCGAGCGCGTGGATCAAAATCGAGCTCCGCTCCGGCGCATCCGCGCTATCGGGAAAACGTGCGTTTCCTTCGCGCGCACGCGCGATCGCAAACTCCGGATCCGCGTCTTTGAAGCGCCGGAGTTCGTCCATCAGCGCGCTTTCGGTTGGGGGCGTGGGCGCGGACGGCGCGGCGGCGGGCGCGAGCGGCGCAGGCAACTTCGGCGGATCGCCGGGTTGCTCGGCATGCTGCTCCGTTTCGGCACGCGGAGCCGGCGCCGGCGCGGTCGGCTCGCTCACGGTCCCGCTGCGGGAACGCAGCCAGAAAGCGCTGCCCACGAGAACGCCCAGCGAAACCAAAAGCCAGCTTCGCGAGCGCCCGCGCATCACGGTCCCACGGGGCAATTGCCGACGTCCGAATGAGCGGCATAGAGCGTTTGCAGTGGCGCTTGCTCTGCCGGCCACAGATAGTTGGCCTCGTAAGACCAAGCCCAGCCGCCGTTGTAACCGCTCTCGTACAAGTACTTCCCGAGATTGGCTAGCGTCACGCCCTCGGTGTCCTGCGCTGCAAATTCGCCGAGCACGAGCTTCTTGTCGAGCGCCCAGTGTGACGCCGGATTCATGAACGCCGAATTCGAGGTGCCGTTCGAGGTGTAGTAATGCACCTCGTAAAAATCGAGCGTACCGGTTTGCTTGCCGCCGACACTCCGAAGTTGAGCATCCGAGTAATAGTTGGTCTTGCCGCTCACGTTCGAGCAGTAGTCGAAGGTGACCGCGCCGTTCGTCACGAGCACGTTGGGATCCGCAGCGTGAATCGCAGCCGCGAACCAATTCACCGTCTTCTGAATCGCGGCTTCTGTCGTGCGATACGTGGCCCACCCATTCGGACCCATGCCTTCCGGCTCATTGAAGATCTCGTACGAATAGAGCCCCGGCGTGCCCTTCAGCGCGGTCACGAGCGGCGTCAGATAGCGATCGATGTACGCTTGCCGATTGGTGTCGTTTTCGAGCAAGGCTTGGTTGTTCGTGTGCGCGGCGCCGGCATTGTCTTGGAGCATGTCGAACGACCACAAGCTGATGTTCACGGCCACGCCGTTGGCGTGCGCAGCACCGAGGATCGCTTTGACGCCGTCAATGTGGGATTGCGGCAACGCCAACGCCGTGCCGTCGGTGCCGTAGCCGGGGGTGACCGAGCCGTTGGTGTGAAACCACCAGCGCACGATGCGCCCGCCCGCGTCGTGCGTGTTTTTGAAGATGGTGTTGAACGTGGTGAGATTCGGATTGGGCACGTCGTTCGCGAAATTCACCCATGCGACGTTCAGGCCGCTCGCGAAGTTGCATACCGTTTCCTTGCCGCCGGTCGCGCCTGCGCTACCCGCGGTCGAGCCATTGCCGGCGCTGCCGCCACTCGTCGTCGCGCCGCCCATGCCGCCAAGCGTTCCTCCCGCACCCGTGCCAGCCGCCGCGCTGCCGCCGCTCGCTTGCGAGCCCGCGCTACCGACTGGGCCCGTGCCGCCACTCGAAGTGCCGGCGACCGAGCTCGAGCCGCCGGTCGAGCTGCTCGAGCCCGCTGAGCCGCTCACACTCGATTGAGCGCCCGCGCTCGCGTTTGTCGAGCCGGCGCTCGCGTTCGAACCCGAGCCAGTGCTTCCGTCGCTGCTGCTGCAGCCATTGACGGCGAACGCGCCGCACCAAATCGCCAAAGGCAGCCCCAACCAATTCAATCGCATCATGAGGACTTCGGCTTTGCCACGAAGCCGCGTGCAACGGAGTGAGACTCGATGAGCGCATGCGAAGAAAAGTGGTTTGACTAACCACTTCTGGACTCGAAACCTGAAAACTTACGCTCGCGGCGCCCGCTCTCGAACGAAGCGCTCTTTACCAAGTCAATCAGGAAACCGGATCGCTTTGCGGATTAGCGGCCTCATCTTCATGCGCGGGTGAACGTGATCGTCCTCGTTCAGGCGGCGGCCGTGCGCAGAGATCAAATCACTGCGCGTGAGGATGCCGACGACTTTGCTCGGCTCGGCCGGCGCGACCACGGGCAAGCGCCCGACGTTTTCGGTGACCATGAGATTCGCGGCTTCGCGTAGCGAGCTATTTTCGAATGCGACCGCGGGCGGGCGCTCGACGAGTTGCCCGATGCGTGTGTCGTCGAATTTAGTCTTGTCGAGGATCTGCCGGCGCGTGACCACACCGATCAGGCGATCCGCGTCGTCGAGCACGGGGAAGCCATGGTGGGGCGTGCCTTCGGCGCCGGAATCGAGCCACTTTCGTACCTCTTCCAGGCGATCGCTCGAGTCCAGCGTGACGACTTCGCGAGTCGCGACTTCTCCGACCCAGACTTGATCCAAGAAGTCGGCCGCATACTCGCTCGGCACGCGGATGCCGCGGCGCGCGATCTTCTCGGTCATGATCGTGTTGCGCATCAGGAAGCAAGACACGAGGTAAGCCGCGGTGCAGCCGCCGAGCAGCGGCAAGAGCCCGAGCGGTTGCAACGTGGTTTCGAATGCGAACACCACCGAAGCGAGCAGCGCACGCGACGCGCCTGCGAAGATCGCGGCCATTCCGACCAAGCCGGCGATGCGCGGATCGATGCCGACGCTGGGCAAAAAGGGCGCGACCACCGCGCCGAGCGTCGCGCCGAGTCCGCCGCCGATGGTGAATAACGGAGCGAGCGTGCCGCCCGAAGTGCCGCTGCCGAGCGAAATCACCCAAGACACGAATTTCAGCACGAACAGCAGCAACAACGCTTGTCCAGCGACG
>DASYCL010000857.1:0-3876 GCA_036500245.1 Polyangiaceae bacterium
GATCCAAGTCCGCGTAGCGTCGGCCGTGCTGGCCGCGCACTTGGCTGTAAAAAACCGGCTGCTGACCGACGTGCTTCGGAAACGAGATCGTCAATTTGCCCGACGGATTGAGGTCGCCAAACAGCAATTCTGCGAACGCGGTGCCTCCTTGCATGCCCGGATTGAAGCACTCGACGATCGCCTGCGCGCGCTCGGCTGAGTGCGGAAGCACGAGCGGTTTGCTGTTGATGAGCGCGAGCACCACTGGCTTGTCGAGCGCAGTCACCGCATCGACCAGCGCACGCTGGCCGCCTTGGAGTTCGAGCGTCGCCGTGCAGTGGCATTCGCCGACGAACGCAATCTCGTCGCCAATTGCGAGCACGATCACGTCCGCGTCGGCGCAGGCGGCAAGCGCTTCGGGAATTCGTGTCTCGTCTTCGTTATTGATCGCACAGCCCGCAGCGTGAGTCACCGTGACACTCGCGGGGGCGCGGGCGACAATGCCGTCGAGCAGCGTGACGGTGCACTCGCGCGGATGCGTGCCTTTTTCCGGACCGTATTGGCTCGTGCCGAGCGACCAATCGCCGAGTTGGGCCAGTGGGCTGTGCGCGTTCGGGCCGATCACCGCGATTTTTCCTACTTTCTCCGGCGAAAGCGGCAATAGATCGTCGTTCTTCAGCAAGACGAGCGACTCGCGCGCGGCGCGCAGGTTCGTGGCCCGGTGCTCTGCGGTGGCGATCACGCGCGCCTGCTTTTCGCGACTCGGGCGGCGCGGATTTTCGAACAAGCCCATGCGAAACTTGAGCGTCAGGATGCGACGCACGACTGTGTCGATCTCGCTTTCATCCAGCAAGCCCTCCTTCACCGCGGCTTGTGCGGCTTCGAAAAACTCGGGCACGGTCATGATCAAGTCGTTGCCACAACGCACCGCGACGACCGCCGCCTCTTTCGGACCCGGGACGATGAATTGATCTTTGTAGAGCGCGCTCACGCACGCCCAATCGGTCACTAGGATGCCCTGAAATCCCCACTCTTCTTTCAGCACCGTCGTGAGCAGCCAATGATTCGCCGTCGAAGGCAAGCCGTCCATCGATTGATAGCCCGTCATGAACGTCATGCAGCCGGCGCGCGCGGCGCGCTCGAACGGCGGCAAGAAGAACGAGCGCAATTTTCGCTTGGAAATGTCGGCTTCGGAGGCATCGCGACCGCCGAGAGTCTCGGAATAACCCGCGTAGTGCTTGGCGCACGCGAGCACCCCCTCGGGATCATCGAGGCCCTTGCCTTGATAGCCGCGGATCATGGCGGCGCCGAACTCACCAATCAAGAATGGGTCTTCGCCGAACGTTTCCCCGACGCGGCCCCAGCGCAGATCGCGCGTCAGGCAAAGCACGGGCGAGAATGTCCAGTGCGCACCGGTGGTCGCCATCTCGCGTGCCGTCACGCGAGCACACGACTCGATCGTGTCGACGTTCCACGAGCAAGCCAGGGCGAGCTCAGTCGGGAAAATCGTCGCGCCGGGATGAAACGAGTGACCGTGAATGCCGTCTTCGCCGATCAAGAGCGGAATCCCGAGCCGAGTCTCGGCTGCGGCGTCCATCGCGGTCGCGAGCTCGTCGTTCAAGATGTGGAGCAGCGAGCCCGGCTGTGTCTTCTTCACGATCCCGACTGGGTCGTGCTGACCGTTGAGCTGCATCATTTGTCCGACCTTCTCGGCTAGCGTCATGCGCTCGAGTAAGTCGGCGACGCGGCGTTCGATCGGTGCTTTGGAATCGCGGTAGACGGGCGTTTCGGTCATGGGCTCGGCAGCAAGCTAGCGGAAAAACGCCACGGCTTGGCGGCGGCGCGCCGCGGAAACCAGCAAAATCGACAAATACCCAGCAAATTGCGAACCTGGAACTGATTCCAGAAATGGGTCGTTCTGCGCCTCGCGGACGGCGGTGATACCCTGCTGCCGATCCCCCGATGAGCCCACGCCGAACCTTCGTTCTCGTGCCCGTGCTCGTGCTCGCGGCGATCGCCGGCTGTCGTGGCCCGGCGGCGGAGAGCGCCGCCGGCATCGGCGCAAACGCCCGCACGGTGGCGCATCGCGGCGAAGTGCGAAGCAACATCGCGCGCGCGGACTACGCGGGTTCGGAGGCATGCAAGTCGTGTCACGCGCGCGAGTACACGGCCTGGCTCGATTCACCGATGCATCGCATGACGCGCGACTTGCATCACACGCAAATCGCGGCGCCGTTTACGGGCGCGAAGTTCGACTTTCGCGACGACTCGGTCAAGCTCGAAGAAATCAGCGGCGAACGCTTCATGCGTTTGCATCACGCCGCCGGCAAAGAGGAGTTGTTTCGCGTCACCAAGGTGATCGGCGGACGATACCGCGAAGATTTCGTCGGCGCGGAAGTCGACGAAAGCGCGCCGCTCGGCGCAAAAGTCGATGCGGAGCGCATCTTGCCCGTGTCTTACCTCTCGTTCAACGGCGAGTGGCGGTACAAAGGTTACTCGGTGATGGTGCGCGAGCGGCCCGCGCTCGAGCCGGGCGTAGTCTGGAAAACGGGCTGCATTTTCTGCCACAACACCGCACCGTCACTCTCGCTCTTGCTCGACGACATTTACGGACCAGGCGCTCACTCCTATCAAGGCGCGGTCAGCGTCGAATTGCCGGAGGATAAGCGCCCGCGTTACATCGTCACGGACGAAGCTGCGTTGAAAGCCGCGCTCGGTAAAGAGCTCGCATTTCTCGGGCGTCCACGCGACATCGCGAGTTACGACTCGAAGCGCGCGCTCACGGTCGGCATCGACGCGACGCGCGACAACTTCGACGAGAAGAACCTGGTCGAGCTCGGCATCGGTTGCGAAGCGTGTCACGGCGGTTCGCGCGAGCACGTGAGCGATCCCACGCACGTGCGACCGTCGCTCGCGCTGCGCAGCGATTTCCTCACAGTGACGACGCCGGCCGGCGCGGAGCCGACGCACGCCGAAGATGTGAATCGCACCTGCTCCAAGTGCCACACCGTGCTCTTCTCGCGCTATCCGTACACTTGGGAAGGGCGCGATCGCCGACGCGGACCGGGCGGCAGCAGCATCAACTCCGGCGAAGCGCGCGATTTTTTGCTCGGGGATTGCAACAAACAGCTCAGCTGCACGCACTGCCACGATCCGCACACCGAAGATCCAAAGAGCGCGCTCGCGGCACTCGAAGGGCCGAAAGGCGACGCGCTGTGCGAAAGCTGTCACCAAAATCTGCGCGGCGACGACGCGCTCCGCGCGCACACGCATCACGCGCCGAGCAGCGCGGGCAGTCGCTGCCTGAATTGCCACATGCCGAAGAAGAACATGGGGCTGGCCTACGAGCTCACGCGCTATCATCGCATCGGCTCGCCGACGGATCGCGAACGAGTCGAAGGCGATCGACCGCTCGAGTGCGCGCTCTGCCACACCGACAAGAGCGTCGAGACGCTGGTCACGACGATGGAACGTTTTTGGGGCAAGAAATACGACCGCGAGGCGCTGCGCAAACTCTACGGGCATGACTTGTCGGTGAACGCGCTCGAGGCCACGCTCAGGTTCGGTAAGCCACACGAGAAGGGCACCGCGGTCGCCGTCGCGGGACGGGATAGGCGTAAGGATTTGGTTCCGCTCGTGGTCTCGACGCTCGACAATGAATATCCGTTGGTGCGTTTCTTTGCGCGCCACGCGCTCGAGCAAATCACCGGCGCGCCGTTGCCGATCGACTTGAATGCACCGGGCGCGGACGTGGTGAAGAGCGCAGAGCAGTATTTGGCCGCACATTCGGGCTCCGCGCCCGCGCTAGTACGTCGAGACAGATAGAGTACTGAGGATAGCTGTGCCGCGCTGAAGGATTTCTGTGGCCCTCACTCGTTGGGGGCCACGAAAATCCGG
>DASYCL010000858.1:0-9356 GCA_036500245.1 Polyangiaceae bacterium
CGCCAGCGGTTTCCACGATGGTCAGTGCAGCGCCACAATCCAAGCGGCCCTGCCCGGCCCGAGCGCGGTGATTCCCGGCGCGCAGCCAGGCAACGTCGCGGTGCAAGCTCCGCCGGGCGGACCAGGTCAACCCGCGCAACCGTGTCAACCCGCGCAGCCGACGGGTCCGGCGCCGAACGTCGTGAAGGTGCAATGCGAGCTCGAATCGCTGCCCAAAGTCGGCACCGTCGTGGGCTCAATCTCGGATCCGGAGAGCAACCAAGCGGTCGAGGGCGCGCACATCGAAGTCACGGACAAGCTCAACCGCAAGCTCGAACTGCGCGCGGACGCGAATGGCGCCTTCCGCTTCGAAAATGTGCCGCCCGGCCCGCTCAAGTTCACGGTCGACGCGCCCGGCTACTTCACCGCCGTCGCGGAAGTGAACGTGCATGCGCGCGAAGAAGCGCAAGCACGCATTCTTTTGAACAAGCGCCCGGCGAAGCCGAACGTCGTCGTTCAGGGCAAGGAGATCAAGCTCAAGCAGCAAGTGCACTTTCAGCATGATTCCGCGGAAATCCTGCCGGATTCCGAAGCGATCCTGGAGGAGCTCGCCGAGCTCTTGGTCAAGCGTCCCGACATCAAGAACATCGAAGTGCAAGGCCACACAGACAACACGGGCACGGCCGCCTACAACCTGCGGCTCAGTCAATCGCGCGCGCAAGCGGTGGTGGATGCGATCGCCAAACTCGGCGTCGATCCGACGCGCATGACCGCGAAGGGCTACGGCCAAGAAAAACCACTCGGCCCGAACACGACGGACGCGGGTCGTGCCAAGAACCGCCGCGTTCAGATCATGATCACCGAGCAGGGCAAGTAGTGCTCGGCCGAGTGCGGCGCGCTTCGAAAGCGCCGCACTCGCTCACGGCATCGCGGTCGAGATCTGCCAGCGATCTTCGAGGTAGCCCTCGATCGCGAGCACTTCTTTGTCGGTGACCGCGCGATCGTAGACGAGGATCTCGGAAATCTGGCCGCGAAAGTAGCCGCAGCTCGCGTACAGTGTCTGGCCGATGAAGTTGTCTTGGCGCAGTACGACTTCGGCTGCCGTGAACTGCTCTTGGTCGATCAAATTGCTGTTTTGCCGCAGCTCGACGTCCCCGCTCGCACTCTGAATCGCCGCGATCAAGGCCGGCCTCGGGTTCATCGGATCGATCACGCCGCCGGCCGCGTCGTCGTCTTCGACTTCGTATTGCCAAGCGGCTTGGTAGAGGCCGAGCGAGATATCCTGCACCTCGCTGCCGTTCGACATCTCGAGCATCGAAGCGCAACTTCCATCCGTCGCGTTCGCGACGATGAACATCGACAGACCTTGGCTGAAGTCCGCGAAGCCCGCGGGCAGCTTCATGAAGTCAGCCATGCCGTCGAAATCCAGCGCTGGTTTGCCGTTCAGTCCGTCGTTTTTGAAAGTCGGTTGCACGTTGGCCGCGCTCTGAATCGCGTCCATGTGTTGGCCGGATTGGTCGAGCCACTCTTGGACTAGGTTGTTCTTCTGCGTCACGCCTTGATCGGCGCGCAGCCACAGCGAGAGCCCGAGCGTCGGTACCGGCGACGAGTTCGTCACGCCACCCATACCGCCGTTGCCGCCGATCGGCGGTAGCCCGCCGATTCCGCCGAGCCCAGCTACATTCAAGAGCCCGCCGGAACCGCTTGCAGCTCCGCTCCCGGCGCTCGATCCGCCGGAACCGCCTGCCCCCGCGCGGCCACTTACGCCCGCAGCGCCCGCGCCACCGCTCGGCGCGCCACTCGTTCCGCCAGCGCCTTCGCTCGCGTCGAACGATTTACCGCACGCGCAAAGCGCGACGATGAGCCCCACCCAGGCACCACGAAATCCAGTCAAAGCTCCACGAAGGTAGCTTTTGCTCCGAGCCCGCGTCAACCGCTCAGGACTCATCGCGCGCTACTCTTCGTCCCGCTTGATCTGTTCGAGGATCTCTTCGACGCGTCGCGATGCGTCGTGGCCCGTATCGTAGTGAAAGCGAAGCTCCGGCGCGCGCCGGAGTTCCAGCCGCGGTGCGATCAAACGCCGGAGGCGGCTCGCACCGCGGCCGAGGCTCTGCAGCGCGCTCTTGCGATTTTTCGGTTCTTCGTCGCCAATCAAGAGCCGCACGCCGATGCGCGCCGACATCAAGTCGTCGGTCACGTCGACCGTAGTGATGACGAGCGCGGCGAGCCGCGGATCGTCGATTTCGCGACGCAGCAGGTCCGTCAGGTGCATGCGAATGAGCTCGGCCACGCGCTTGCCGCGGCGGCCGTCACCAGTCGGGTTAGCCATCGTCGTCCTCGGAAAAATCGAAACTATCTTCACTGAACGCGCCGCGATCCAGCGCTTGTTCGATGCCGCCGCGGATGCCCGATCCGCCGCTGCCGAAGGAGACGATCTCCGTCGCCACGTCGGCGACAAGCGCGTCGTGCGCCGAGCCGGCGAGCGACGCCGCGTGCGACAAGACTTCGGAGCAGCGCGCGGATTCGTTCGAGATCGTGGCTACGCCCAGCGTCGCGACTTGATAGCGCTCGAGATCGCCGATCTCCGCAATCGAGACCGGCAATTTCGCGCGCATGCGATCCTTCAAGCTCTTCACCACCCGACGCCGGTCCTTGAGCGACCGCGCGCCGGGGATTTGCAATACGATTCGCGCAACACCGACGAACATTTCGCTGCAAGTCGACCTTTGTCGAATCGTTTTGGGGCTGGGGCCCTAAAACGCCTCTTAAGAAGCGTGGGACCCCCATGAAGTCATGGGGCGGGAGCTGCGCTCCCGCTAACTAGAGAGTTTGTTTGACCTGTTCGATTTCGAACGCTTCGATGATGTCGCCGACTTGGATTTCGTTGAAGCCTTCGAGCGCGATACCGCAATCGAAACCTTCTTTGACCTCACGCGCGTCGTCCTTGAAGCGCTTGAGGCTGCTCATCTTGCCCTGCCACAGGGTCTCGCCTTCGCGTTGCAAACGCACGCCGCCCGCGCGTTTGACCACGCCTTCGATCACCATACAGCCAGCAACGGTGCCGGCCTTGCTGAGCTTGAACACCTGGCGAACCTCGGCCTTGCCGATGTTGCGTTCGACCTGGGTCGGCTTGAGCAAGCCTTCCATCGCCGCTTTCACTTCGTCGACGACGTTGTAGATGATGCTGTATTTGCGGATTTCGACGTTCTCTTTTTGAGCTAGAGCCGCCGCTTTGCCCGCCGGGCGCACGTTGAAGCCGATGATGATCGCACCCGCCGCGACCGCGAGGTTCACGTCACCTTCGGTGATCGCGCCGGCGCCAGCGTGGACGACGCTGACCTTCACCTTTTCGGTGCTGAGGCGCACGAGCGCGTCCGCCACGGCTTCGACCGAGCCTTGCACGTCCGCTTTGATGATCAGCTTGAGCTCGAGCTGATCCGACTCCTGCATCGCCTTGGCCAGTTCCTCGAGCGACATCGCGCGCGCGCCGGTCGAGGGCACGAGGCTGCGCCGCTCTTTGGTCTTGCGCGAATCGGCGATTTCCTGCGCCTTCTTCATGTCCTTCACGACGTGCACCGGGTCGCCCGCGGAAGGCACGTCGTTCAGACCGATGATCAGGACGGGCGTGGATGGCCCTGCGGTTTCGAGCAAGCTTCCCGACGAATCGTGCATCGCGCGGACTTTGCCGTAGCCGCCGCCCGCGAGGATCACGTCCCCGCGGTTCAACGTGCCGTCGGTCACGAGCACGGTGGCGACTGGGCCGCGACCGCGATCGAGCTCGGCTTCGATCACCGTGCCGCTCATCGGCTTGTTCGGGTTCGCGCGCAGATCCATGACCTCGGCTTGAAGCGCGATGGTCTCGAGCAATTCGTCGACACCCAGACGGGTCAGCGCCGACACGTTTTGGAACAAGGTGTCGCCACCCCATTCTTCCGGCACGAGCCCGAGCTCGCCCAATTGGCGCTTCACGCGCTCGGGATCCGCGCCCGGCTTGTCCATCTTGTTCACCGCGACGACAATCGGCACCTTCGCCGCACGCGCGTGGTTCACCGCTTCGCGCGTTTGCGGCATCACGCCGTCATCCGCTGCGACGACGAGCACGACGAGATCCGTCGTTTGCGCGCCGCGCATGCGCATCGCCGTGAAGGCCTCGTGGCCCGGCGTGTCGAGGAACGTGACCGGGCCGTGTTTGGTGGTCACCGAGTACGCGCCGATGTGCTGCGTGATGCCGCCGGCTTCGCCCGAGACCACGTTCGACTTGCGGATTTGATCGAGCAGGCTGGTATTGCCGTGATCGACGTGACCCATCACGGCCACGACCGGGGGCCTCGTGACGCGCTCGGCCGAGTCGTCCAGTTCGGCGCCTTGAGCGGCGACGAGCTGATCGGCCTCACTGACCGCGATGTCTTCGACTTCCCAGCCGAACTCGTTGGCGACGATCTTCGCAGTGTCGGCATCGAGCGTGCTGTTGATGTTCACGCCCGTCATGCCGAGGCGCATCAGCTTCATCAATACTTCGGTCGCCTTGGAGCCGATCTTCGCGGCCAACGCTTGCAGGCCGATCGATTCCTCGATGCGCACGATCTTCTTGTGCGCGGAGCGCTCTTGCGTGACGACCTGGCCGCTGATTTTGCCCTTCGGCATCGAACCAATGCCGCGTGGACGCATGCCGCCACGACCGCCCGGCGAACCGCCGCGCGAGCCTTGCATTTGCGGCGGACCGCCCGGACGCGGACGACCGCCTTGTGCGTTGGCGCCAGCTTTGGCGTCGTATTGAACGCGGCGCGGCATGGGGCCGCGCGGAACTTGGGCCGGCATCGGCACGCCGGGACGGCCCTCCCAAACATCGATGCCGGTCTTCGGCGCGGCCGACGGACGTGCCGGCGCTTGCGGCGCCGCGGCGATCGACGCGGGCGCGGCCGCCATCGGCTCGGGCGGCGGCAACGGCGAACGCGGAGGCTCGGGAGCAGCAGCAATCGGCGCGTGGATCGGTGCGGAAGGCGGCGGAGCAGCGACGACTGGCGCGGGCGGAGGCGCAACCTCGACCGGCGGCGGCGCGGACGCTTCAACGACCGGTGCCGGCGGCCGCACGGGTGCAGGCTCGGCTTCGTGTTCTCGCGCGCGTATGGGCTGCGGTGCCGCGACCGGCGCGGATGCCGGCGCGGGACGCGAAGGCTCTTCACGACGCGACGGCGCGTGTGCGGGCTCTTCGCGTGACGGCGCGACCGGCGCCGGATGAGCGGGAGCCGAAGCTTCGCCGCCGCGCGGCGCGACGGCGCGGCGCTTGACCACGGTCGGGCGAATGCGCTCTTCGACGGTGGTCTGCTGCTTTTGCTTTTCGATCTGACGTTTGACGCGGTCCACCACCTCCGGCGAAACCGCACTCATGTGATTGCGGACATCGGGTGCACCGACGGATTGCAGCAAGGCGACCAGGGCCTTGTTGTCCAGCCCCAGATCACGGGCCACTTCATAAACACGCAGCTTGATGCTCATCCAACCTCCGACAGCAGGCCGGCGGCGCTCGCCTCGAATGCGCTCGCCGGTCCCAGCGTAAGGGCGCTCAGCGTGTGCACGAGCGCCCCAGAAATTCCTTCATCCAAAATCGCGATTACGCCCGTGTCCGGACGCCCGATGGCACGACCGAGCGACTCTTTCGAGCCGAACGCGCGCGCTTTCCCGGTTTTGATCAGTGCATCGACCCAGGGCGTTTCGGCGGCGGCACGCGCGTCCGTCGCGATCAGCGCGAGCGCGACTTGACCGGCGTTGAACGCATCTCGCACCGCGGTCGAGCCGGCCGCGGCTTTGCGCGCGCGAAACGCCGACCCGATCAGCGAATACGCGCGGCGCTCGGCCTGTGCTGCTAGCGCCGCGACGAACTCGCGCGGGCTGGTCTGGATCGCGCTCTTCGTGCTCTTCGAAAAACCGCGCGGCAGCGCTTGCTCGATGCAAGTCTTGCGTGGGTGCACCCACGCGCCGCGGCCGAACCCGCTGCCGGACAAATCCGGCACGGCCTCGCCCGACGGGCCGAACACGGCGCGCACGAGCTCACCGGGATCGGTGGTCGTGCGGCAGCCGGCGCAGGTTCGGATCTTCTCGCTCACGCTTTTCAGGCTTCTCCCGAGGGGTTGCTCGCCGCAGCCGCGGCCGCAGCAGTAGCCGCGTGCTTGCGCGCTTCCTCGATTTCGCGCGCTTCGGTGCTCAAGAAGTAGCCTGCGCCGACCTGGATCTGACGCGCTTTCTTGATCCCGAGACCGGTGCGAATCGCCAAGCGATCGGCGTCCTCGCGGGCGAGGTCTTGCACCGTGCGATAGCCGGCTTCTTCGAGCAGCTGCACCGTGCGTACGCCCACGCCGGGCACGAAACGCAGTTTGTCTCGCTCCGAGAGCGGTTCGACTTGCGAGGACGCTCGTTGAATGCGATCGCGCCGCAGGCGCTCCATCGTGCGCTCGGCTGCGGCCTTGAGCTCTTGCGCGCGTTCTTCGGTCGGGACGCCCTCGATCGTGACGAGCTCTTCGATCGCCGCTTCGGCGATCTCTTCGAGTGCGCGGAAGCCGAGCCGATACATCGCCTTCGCGAGATCCTCGTTCACGCCGTCGATCTCCTTCAAGACGACGAGCGCTTCGTCTTCCATTTGCTTGAACTTGCTCTCGCTGATGATGTCGAGCTTCCAGCCAGTGAGCTGCGAAGCGAGCCGCACGTTTTGGCCCTTGCGGCCGATCGCGAGCGAAAGCTTCTCGTCCGGCACGACGAGCTCCATGCGGTGATCGGCTTCGTCCACGATCACCTTGTTGACCTCGGCCGGCTGAATCGCGTTGATGATGTAACGCGCCGGGTCGCGATCGAACGGCACGATGTCGATCTTCTCGCCGCGGAGCTCCTGCACCACGGCTTGCACGCGCGAGCCCTTGATGCCGACACACGCGCCGACCGGATCGACGTCCGAGTCCCGCGTGGTGACCGCGATTTTGCTGCGCGAACCGGGCTCGCGCGCGACGCCAACGATCTTCACGATGCCTTCGTAAATCTCGGGCACCTCGGCCTCGAACAACTTCTCGACCAGGTTCGGCGTGCTGCGACTCAGGATGATCATCGGACCGCGCGACTCGCGATCGATGTTCTTCACGAACGCGACGATGCGATCGCCCGGGCGATAGGTTTCGCGCGGAGTTTGCTCGCGCGCCGGCAAAACACCCTCGGTGCGCCCGAGATCGACCACGATGTTGTGGCCCTTCTCGAAGCGGCGAACGATGCCGCGAATCAGCTGGCCCTGGCGATCCTTGTACTCGTTGAAGATGATGTCCCGCTCGGCGTCACGCACGCGTTGCAAGAGGACTTGCTTCGCCGTCTGCGCCGCGATGCGCCCGAAGGTGCTGCGCGCTTGCTTCATGTCGAGCACGCTGCCGAACTCTTTGTCCTGTTGGCGCGCGCGCTCCGCGTCACGCGGGTGCCAGAACACTTGGAAGCCGAGCTCTTCACCGATTTCCGCTTCGAGGCCGTGGTTGCGCGCCACATCGAGCGCGATCTCGCGCTCGGGTTGGCCCACGTCTTCGACCACGGTCATGTATTGGAACAAATCGATGTTGCCGGTCTCGTCGTTGAAGCGCGCTTCGAGCTCGCGTGTCGGGCCGAAAGCGGCCTGAGCGGCCTTCAAAATGGCCGCCTCCATCGTCTCGATCAGCACCTTCTTGTCGATGCCTTTTTCCTGGGCGACTTGCTCGACGATCGCGCCGAGATCGCCCAAGCTTGCTGCTACTGCCTGCGCTGCCATCTCTTACCTGCTCCGTTGTGGCGATTGGCTCTTTTTCGCCTTTTCTTTGCGCGCGGCGTTCCCCTTCGCCGACACGCGAGTGCCTTTTTTCCATTCGAACAGAATGCGTGCACTCTGAATCGATTCGAAGTCGATGCTCGCGAGCTCACCTTGCTCGGTTTCGAGCAGCACGGCGCCATGGTCATCTAGACCGTGGAGCGTGCCGAAGATCACGCTCTGTCCGGCGCGCGGCTCGCTCAACTTGAGCCGCGCCGCTTGACCGGCAAAGCGCTCGTAGTCGCGCCGCACGTAGAGCGAACGCTCGACGCCGGGCGAGCCGACTTCGAGCGTGTAGCGATGCGGAATGCAATCAGCGACGTCGAGCGCGGCCGAAAGATCGCGCGAGATGTCCGCGCACAGATCGATCGTGACGCCCACGCCGGGAACGCGCGTGTCCGGGCGCTCCACACTGACCTCGAGCAGCCAGCCGCCACGATCCGTACGCCACACGAGCTCCACGCACTCGACACCGTGCGCGCTGAGCACAGGACCAATCGCGGCGAGCAAACGCTCGCGGTCGAGACCTGGAATTTTTTCGTATGAGACGTTCATGGCGCTGAGCAAAAAAAAACGGACCCTCTAAGTAGAGCGGGTCCGGGGGAACCACCCAAGTTGTCGCGGCGCATATTAGCCGACGGATCGAGGCCCCGCAAGGACCTCTAGTTGCTCGAAATCATTATCATTTCGAGCGGGCGAAAAAACAGGCGTTCAGGCTAGGTTCGGCAACGTGACCAAGTCCACGTGCAGCACTTCCCCGTCGAAGGCCATGATTTCTTGCAGCGATGCGTCTGAAGGGCGCGAAGATAGACGGATTTTCGCGCAGGCCGCTCGCCCGCCGTCGAACACCGTGTTGTCGAGCTCTTGCACGTTGATGCCGTGCCGCTTGAGCACCGCGAGCACGTTCGCCAGAGCGCCGACCTTGTCCACGTGGCGCACCACGAGTTGGTAGCGCGCCCACGAGGTGCCGTTGATGTTGACGACGTTCGGCACCTCGCCACTGGTCAAAAAGCTCCGCAAAATGCGCACCGTTTCGTCCGCGATCGCGATTTGCGCTTCGTCCGTGGAGGCGCCGATGTGCGGCGTGGCGTAGACGAGCCCGCTCTTCAAGATTGGGTGCATATACACGCCCTCACGGCTGTCGGGCTCGTTCGGCAGCACGTCGAGACCGACGCGCAGTTCTTTTTTGGGGATCAGCTCGAGCAGCGCGTCGTAGTCGACGAGCTCGGCGCGGGCGGTGTTGACGAAGATCGCGCGATCGCTCAGGGCCGACAGCACTTTGCGATCGACGATGCCGCGCGTGCGTTCGCCGAGCTCGAGATGCACGCTGAAAATGTCGACCGAGCGCGCGAGCTCTTCCGGGCTCGCAACGCGAGTAATGCCGAGCTCGGCGGCGCGCGAGGCAGACAGCGAGCGCCCCCAAGCAAACGGCAACATGCCGTAGGCGTGCGCGAGTTTGATCACCGCGCGCCCGACATGACCCGGACCGAGGATGCCGATCTTCCGCCCGTTGAGCCCGACCGCACGCGCGAACTCGTGCTTTTCCCATTTGCCGGCGCGCAAGCTATTC
>DASYCL010000859.1:0-1575 GCA_036500245.1 Polyangiaceae bacterium
GGCTGCGTTGTGGGCTCGCGCGGGGCAATTGGCGGAAGAGCGACTCGGCGATATCGAGCGCGCGATCGCTTGTCACACGGCCGGCGCGGCGCTTCGCGGCGAGGATTCGCTCGAGGCGCTCTCGCGCATTTATCTCGCCCAAAAACAGTACGAAAACGCGGCGCAAGTGCTCGAGGCCTTGTGCCAGCAATCTTCGCCGGAGGCGCTCGCGGACCGCGCGCTCGAGCTTGCGGGCGCGTACTTGGCGTCGGGCGCGCAGCAAAAAGCGCGCACGAGTTTGGAACGCGCTGTGCCGATTGCCGTGAACGCCGCGGCGTTGCGCGCGCGTCTCGCGACCCTTTACCGCGAGGCGGAAGACTATGCTGCGTTGGCCGCGTTGCTCGCCGAAGAAGCCGAGCGTGCGACCGATCGCAAGACTACGCTCGCGCTGCTCCGCGAAGCGGCGGCTTTGCACCTCGAGCAGCGCTCGGACCCTGAGTCGGCCGTGCCGCTCTTGGCACGCGCGATCGAGCTCGAGCCGGACGACCAAAAGCAGCGCTTGCAGCTGTCGAATGCCCTGTTTTTAGCCAAACGCTACGATGAAGCCGAGCAAGCGCTGCTGGCTCAAATCGAGCGCTATGGCTCGCGGCGCCCGAAGGATCGCGCGCTCGCGCATTTCTTACTCGCGCGCGTGCTCTTGGCTGCGGGCAAAGAACAAGCGGCGCTGCAAGAGCTCGATGCCGCGTCGAAGATCGATCCAGCGCACCCTGGCATCATGCAAATGCTAGCGCGCGTGGCGCTCGAGCACGGTCAGCTCGACCGCGCCGAGAAAATGTACCGCTCGCTGCTGCTGGTGCTCGGACGCGACGACAACCGAGATGGACCCAGCAAGGCCGAGGCCTTGATCGCGCTCAGCGAAATTTCGGCCAAGCGTGGAGATTCGCTGCGCGCGGGAGAGTTCATCGAATCCGCCTTCGAATCCGCCCTCGAGAGCCCGGGCGACGCGCTCGCACTCGAGGCGGCGCTTCGCGCTCAGCAACGTCACGATCTCCTAGCGCGCGCGCTCGAGACGCGACTCAGTCGCGATTTGGCGCCGCCAGACGCGGCGCGAGCTCTCGCTGATTTGGTTGCGTTGCACGCCGAAGGGCTCGCCGATCTCGACCGAGTGAAGGATGGCTTGGCGAAACGCGCGTACGCCCTGGAGAGCGCGCTCGAGCAGGCTTCCGGTACAGACGACGGCGCGTGGGCAGCGCTGAGCCGCGTGTACGACTACTTGGGTGAGGCGGCTCGCGGCGGCGCGGTGCTCGAGCGGCGCGTCGAAACTCAGCTTCGTTCGAGCCGACCACCAGCGGACGGGGATTTGTTTTATCGGCTAGCCAAGGTCCGCCTTGCGGATCCGCAGACTTTCGAGCAAGGCGTCGAGCTCGTAGAGCGCGCGCTCGATGTCGCGCCTGACTTCGAGCGCGCTCGTGCGCTGCTCGGCGAAGCCTCGAGCAATGCCGATCCGACGCGCATCGCGGTCTTGCTCGAGCGGATTGCGCGAGCGACCGGCGACGACCGCGCGCTTGCTGACGCTTTGGCCGGGCAAATTGCCGG
>DASYCL010000860.1:0-1638 GCA_036500245.1 Polyangiaceae bacterium
CGCTTGCCGCCCGCGGGCGCCTCCGTCGCAGCCTTTTTCGAGCACGCGCCGAGCAAGGCAAACCCAACCAAAAAAACAACCAGCGATGAAGAACGGCGAATCATTGCACTCCGTCGAGAGGAAAAAGGCCGAGCGCCGCGCGCAGATCGAGCTCGGCTTGGCGCACGCTGAGCTCGGCTGCTGCGACCGTGACTTCGGCGTCGAACTTGGTCGAGTTGCCGTCCACGAGTTCGATCGCTTTGGCGAGACCCTGTTTGTAAAGCACCGTGGTTTCCGCTTCGCTGCGAGCTGCGGCGTCCGCGCCTTGCTGCGCGGCGACGAGCGAGTTGCGCGCCGCGGAAAGCTCGGCGATCGCCGCGCGCACGTCGAGTTCGACTCTGCGCGCGAGCGAGCGAAGCTGAAGCTCCGCCTGCACGCGCTGCGCGCCACGGGATTGGCTGTCCGCGCTGCGCGAGCCACCGTCCCAGATCGACCAGTTGAAGTTGATCGCGAGCGTCGTGTCGTAATAGCGCGTCGCGGCGATCGGCTGATCGGCGGCGCGTGCTTGCGCGCTCGCGCTCAATGTCGGCACGAAGCGTAAATCCGGCTCCTCGGCGGCGTCCGCCGCGGAGGCCGCAACTTCGCGCAACGAAGCCAAATCCGGCCGCCTGGTGATCGCTAGATTGACGAGCCCGGCCAAGCTGAGATCCGCCGGCGCCAGGCTCTGACTCGGACCGACCAGATCGCTCTGAATCTCGGTCGGCGGCGCGACCAAAAATTCGAGGTTGAGCCGCGCGGCTTCCAGCGAATCGTAAGCGTTGATCGAGCTCTGATCGGCCGAGGCGCGATCGATTTCAGCGCGCGTGACGTCGTTGCTGCTGGTCAGGCCGGCGCCGGCGCGAACGCGCGTGTCGTCGAGCGTGGCGTTGGCCAAGGCGAGCCGGGCCTGCGAGGCTTTCAGCACGCGCTGCTGCGCGATGACGGCAAAGAACGCGCGCGACGCGTCGAACGCCAACTGGCGCCGCTGATCGAGGTGCGTGTAACGCGCCGCCTCATAGCTATGCTTGGCGCTCGCGTAGAGCGGAAACGAGGTCGCGTTGAAGATCGATTGCGACAGCGTGAGCGATGCCGTGCCCGCGTTGTCTCGCACGACCGTGCGCCCGTTTTGAGTCAGCGCCTGCGGACGCAGTGTTTCGCCGGCAGCCATGCTGAGCGTCGGCAAAAACGCCGCACGAGCCTTGATCACGGCCGCGTCCGCAATGACCACCGATTGCGCGGCGATTTCCGCTCGCTCGTTGCGAGTGAGCGCGATTTTCACCACCGTTTCGAGCGAGAGTTCCTGTGCCGAGGACGAGACCGTGGCAAGGGTCGCCGAGCCCCACACCAGGCAAAATAGCCACGAACGCATTGCGCCAGATGTTCGCCGCCCTCGGCGAATCAAGCAATCCGGAAGCAATGACCAGTGGTGCGCTACACAAACTTACATACTTAGTCTAAAGTGCCTCACTCGTTCAGGGTACGTAGTTTTCGCTATCGATCGAGGTCGTGGGCCGGCGCGCTCGAGCATGATCGCATGCGTGGCTCCATTCGGATCACAGCAGCGGTTTCCCCTATCTGACATACAAACGCATACCGTCGATCGCGCGGCGTCGGTTATGT
>DASYCL010000861.1:0-5834 GCA_036500245.1 Polyangiaceae bacterium
ACGTGTCGCACATGGGCGAGCTCGAGCTGCGCGGGGAGCGCGCGCTCGCACTCGTCGACTCGCTGATCACGAACGACATCGCACGCGCGGCTGACGGCCAAGCCACCTACACCTGCTGCTGCAACGAACGCGGAGCCATCCTCGACGACCTGATCGTCTATCGGCGCGCCGAAAACGACGTGCTGGTCGTCTGCAACGCCTCGAATCGAGTGAAGATCGCCACCCATTTCCTGGCCTTCGCGCGCGGAGTCTGCGACTTCCGCGACATCAGCGACGAAACCGCGCTGCTCGCGCTGCAGGGGCCGAAAGCGCTCGGCATCTTGGCCCGTGCCGGCAGCACGCTCGACCTCTCGACCCTGAAGTCGTTCCGCTTCGCACACGGCACCGTCGCTGGCGTCGCTTGCACCATCGCGCGCACCGGCTACACGGGCGAAGACGGCGTCGAGCTGTTTTGCGCCTGGAACGACGCGCCCGCGCTGTGGGACACGCTGCTCGAAGCCGGCGCGCCCGACGGCATCGAACCGATCGGCCTCGGCGCGCGCGACACGCTGCGGCTCGACGCGCGACTCTCGCTTTACGGCAATGAGATCGACGAATCGACGAACCCGCTCGAGGCCGGGCTCGCTTGGGTCGTGAAGCTCGACAAGCCGAACTTCGTCGGAAAAGAAGCGCTCCTCGCGATCACAGAGCGCGGGCTCAGCCGCACGTTGGTCGGCTTCGAAATGAGCGGGCGTGGCATCGCCCGCCATGGCTACCCGCTGCTCGACGAGAGCGGCAAAGAATGCGGGATCTGCACTTCGGGCGGCCCTTCGCCGACGCTCAACAAAAGCATCGGGCTCGGCTATGTGCCGACCGCCCTGAGTGCCATCGGCACGAAAATTTTGGTCGATTGTCGTGGTAAGCAGATCGCGGCAGAAGTCGTAAAGACGCCATTTTACAAGCGTAAGTGAGGAGTCGAGAGAGCGCGATGTCGAGCCCCAAAGAAGTCAAAGACGACCGCAAATACACCAAGGACCACGAGTGGGCGCGCACCGAGGGCGCGGAGGTCGTCGTGGGAATCACCGCCTTCGCGGTCGACGCACTCGGCGACATCACGCTCGTCAGCCTGGACGTGAAAGTCGGCGACGCGATCAAGGCCGGCAAAGCCTTCGGCACGATCGAAAGCGTGAAGACCTTGAGCGATCTGTTCGCGCCGGTGAGCGGGAAGATCATGCGCATCAACGCCGCGCTGGAGAACAACCCAGAAATCGTCAACGAAGATCCCTGGGCCAAAGGTTGGATGATCGCGATCGCGCCGGAAGCCGGTCCGAGTGAACTGCTCGAGCCCGCAGCCTACGCGGATCATCTCTCGCACGCGGATCACTGAATGCGTTACCTGCCTCACACGCCCGAAGACATTTCGACGATGCTCGGCGCGATCGGCAAACCCTCGCTCGACGCGCTCTTTCAAAGTATCCCGGACGCCGCGCGGTTCGCTGGTGATTTGGCGCTCGAGCCTGCGCTCGGCGAAGCCGCTTTGATGCGGCATTTGCGCGATCTTTCGCGCAAGAACACCGGCGCCGAGCTGGTCAGCTTTTTGGGCGCGGGGATGTACTCGCATCACATTCCGCCGGCCGTCGATCAGCTGCTCTTGCGCAGCGAGTTTTACACCTCTTACACACCATATCAGCCCGAAGTCGCGCAGGGCACGCTGCAAGCGATTTGGGAATTTCAGACCATCGTGAGCGAGCTTTACGGCTTGCCGCTCTCGAACGCGAGCTTGTACGACGGCGCGAGCGCGGCCGCCGAAGGCGCGCTGATGGCGTGTCGCCTGACCAAGCGCGGGAAAATCGTGCTCTGCCATTCGGTGCACCCGGACTATCGCGCGGTGACTGCGACGTACATGGCCGGCCGCGCCGACACATCGTGCGTCGAGGTGCCGTTCGGCGAAGACGGTGCGCCGAACCTCGCCGCGCTTTCGGTGGCGATCGACGAGAACACCGCGGCGGTGATCGTCGGCTACCCGAGCTTCGTCGGACCGCTCACGGACTTGCGAGCGCTCGCCAGCGCCGTGCACGAAAAAGGCGCACTCCTGATCACTGCCACGAGTGAGCCGTACGCGCTTGCACTCGCCGAATCACCGGGCGCGCTCGGCGCGGACATCGCGCTCGGCGAAGGCCAACCAATCGCCTGCCCGCCGCAGTTCGGTGGACCGGGCGTCGGGCTCTTCGCGTGCCGCGACGATCGCCAATTTTTGCAGCAAATGCCCGGGCGCATCTGTGGCGAAACCGTGGACTCGAACGGCGAGCGCGGCTTCGTGCTCACGCTCTCGACGCGCGAGCAACACATTCGCCGCGAACGCGCGACCAGCAACATCTGCACGAACCAAGGACTGCTCGCGCTGTCGCTCGCGATCCGCATGAGCATCCTCGGCAAATCCGGCTTCATCGAGACTGCGCGACAATGTTTGGCCAAAGCGCACTACTTACACGATCAGATTTTGGGTTTGCCTGGTTATGTGCGTGGCTTCGCGGCGGCGCCGTTCTTCAACGAGTTCGCGGTGCGCGTGCGCGGTGGTAGTGCCGCAGCGTTGTGCCGCAAGCTCGAGCAACACGGACTCATCGCAGGCTTCGATCTCGGTCGAGTCGACGCAAAGCTTGCCGATCGTTTATTGATTGCCGTTACCGAACAGCATCGCCGCGAAGATCTCGATCGTTTGCTCTCCGCGTTCTCGGATTTTGCGGCCTAGGGACTCAGTATTCGTGTCAATCAATCGAAATGCTCGGCCGGCGCGCGTTCAGCGCCTGCGGCTCTGTGCTTGTCTCTGTCTGAGCGCTGCCGGCGCTATTTTCCTGCCCGCTCGCGTGGCGCGGGCGGATGTTTCGTCCTGGGCGTTCGTTGGCGGCGGCGTGGCGCGCCTGCAGCAAAACACTTTGCCGGCAACGACGGTCCCGGCGATGCGGCTCGAGTTCGGGCTCGGCACCCCAGCATCCAATCCCATCGTGTTCGGCGGCCTCTTCTCGCTCGACCCCTACTTCGGTCACGGCAGCGATCTGTCACTCCTACTTCGCACTGCCTCAAGAGGCTATGTCACGGGTAACTTCGGGCTGGCGCTCGATCTCGGACCTTACGAGCGCTTTTGGGGCGACAGATCGGTCGGCGGCGAAGGCACGCTCTGGTTCGGCGCGCCGTGGGGCATTTGCCTAGGCGTAAACGCTGGCATCGGCTCCGAAAACGCCCGCGAGTTCTCCGGCATCATCGGGCTCGACTTCGCGCGACTCACCGTTTACCGAACCAGCGGCACGAACTGGTTCATCAATCCCTACCCCGCGTACCGCCCCAAAGACTGAGCTACCTTTTGCGCGCGACGGCGGTCCGGGCGCATCCCCGTGCTAGGCTCGTCGCGCACGATGGCTGATTCTCCCGTCACCGCGGGCCAAGTGCTGGCCGGCAAATACCGAGTCGAGAAGGTGCTCGGCTCGGGTGGGATGGGCGTGGTCGTCGCCGCGTGGCATCTCGAGCTCGAGCAGCGCATTGCGGTGAAGTTCCTGCATCCGCTCGCGCTCGAGCGACCCGACACCGCCGAGCGTTTCCGGCGCGAAGCGCGCGCGGCCGCGAAAATCCGGAGCGAACACGTCGCGCGCGTGATCGACGTGGGCATCATGGAGGGCGGCCTGCCCTACATGGTGATGGAATACCTCGACGGGCACGACGTCGCGCAGGAGCTCTCGCGCACGGGACCTCTGCCGATTTCGAACGCGATCGATTTCACGCTGCAAGCGATCGAAGCGCTCGCCGAGGCGCACGCCGCCGGCATCGTGCACCGAGATCTGAAGCCCGCGAATCTGTTCCTCTCGCTACGGCCCGACGGCTCGCAGCTCGTGAAAGTCTTGGATTTCGGGATCTCGAAATCGCTCTTCGGCGCGAGCGTCGCGGAAATGTCGCTCACACGCACGGCCTCGTTGATTGGCTCTCCGCTCTACATGTCGCCCGAGCAAATGCGTTCGGCCAAGGACGTCGACACGCGCACCGACATTTGGTCGATCGGCGTAATGCTGTACGAGATGATCAGCGGGCGGCCGCCGTACACCGGTGATTCGATCCCCGCGCTCTGCGCTGCGTTGCTGAACGATTCGCCGAAGCCGCTGCACGAGCTTCGACCCGAAGTCTCGCCGAGCTTGGAAGAAGCGATCATGCGTTGTCTCGCCAAAGATCGCGAGCACCGCTTCGCGACCGTGAGCGAGCTCGCGCGCGCTCTCGCTCCGTTCGGCAGCAGCTCGAGCCAACTTCACGTCGATCGCGCCAGCCGCGTGCAGGGCGCGGTAGACGTGACCATCTCCGCATTTTCCGCGGGCCCGATGACGGCGCGCAGCGCAAGTCCAGCGCGCTCGGAAGCGAGTCTTCCGTCATCGCAGCTCGCGGTCACGCCGATTCAAGGCTCACCCATGAGCGAGACCCCGGCCGCTCGCGGCACCGTCGATTCATGGGGCCGCACCGATGGGCCGCAAGCGGTAAGTCCGATAGCCTCGCGCGCGAGTTGGATCACCGCGCTCGGCTTCGGTGTCGTGGGACTGATCGCTGCCGTGATTTTTTTCGAGATGCGCGGGCCGTCGGCGCGCGCTGCGGCGTCGGCCACCGTCGAGACTAAGCCTTTGAGCCCGACGGCGGACGTCACGGCGCAAACCGCGGCGCCAGCGCCGACCGTCGTGCCCGCCGTTTCAGCCTCTCCGCCAGAAGCTCCATCTGCCGCAGAACCAGCCGCGCCGTCCGCGACAGTCGCAGCCGAAGGCACGACGAAATTCAAGGCCACGCCTCCCGGCCAAAAGTCGAAGCCCAAAGCGGGCGCAGCACCGGCGAAAAAAGAGCTCGGATCGAGCGATATCAGCGAGTTCGGTGGCCGCCGCTAGTCGGCTTTCCCTTCGCGAGCGCCGCGAAGCGCACACTTTTTCGCGTAGCGTCTCCCGGCGCCGCTGAAGTCTTGGTAAGCCTTCGGATCATGGCGATGTGGATCTCCCGAAAACGACGCGCCGTTGCGACGCTGCTCGTCGCGAGCGTGTGCGCGCTCGTGCCAGTGCGCGCGCACGCCGAGGCGAGCGCCGCGCAAAAGGCCGCCGCCGAGGCGCTGTTCGACGACGCCGTCAAGGCGATGAAAAACAATCGCTATGCGGACGCGTGCCCGAAGCTCGAAGAAAGCCAGCGCATCGATCCCGGCATCGGCACTTTGCTCTATCTCGGCGAGTGCTACGAGAAGACCGGCCGCAGCGCGAGCGCGTGGGCGATATTTCGCGAAGCAGCCTCGTCCGCGCAGGCCAAGGGCGAGACCGAACGCGCGCGCGTCGCGACGGATCGCGCGGATCGCTTGCAAGCGGGATTGTCCAAGCTCACGATCGCCGTCGCGCCGGAGACCGCTCACCTCGCCGGCCTGCACGTCACGCGCGACAACGTGCCGGTCGAGAGCTCGCTCTTCGGCATCGCGATTCCGGTCGACCCGGGGAAATATCACATCAGCGCCAGCGCCGACGGTTACGAGAGCTATCAAACCGAGCTCGAAGTCTCAGCCAACGCGGACGCGAAGAGCACGCAAATTCCCGCGTTGAAACCGCTGGCGCCGCCAGCTCTTGCACCCGCCGCAGCCGCTTCCGCCGCGCCGAGCGGCGCGCCGAACTCGACAAGCCCCGTCGTCACTCCGACAAATCCCACGTCGCCTGCCGCGACGGATAGCGCGCCGAATTCGCTCAGAACCGCGGCCTTCGTCAGCGGCGCGCTCGGCATCGTTGGGCTCGGAGTGGGTTCGTATTTCGGCGTGCGCGCGATCTCGAAGAACAACGACGCCGAAACCCACTGCCCGCGCGGCG
>DASYCL010000862.1:0-4376 GCA_036500245.1 Polyangiaceae bacterium
AACCGGTGCATCGCTCGGGCTTCGCCCACTTGTTCGAGCACTTGATGTTCGAAGGCTCGAAGCACGTCGGGCACGAGTTCGATCGCATCCTCGAATCCATGGGCGCGACCAACAGCAACGGCACGACCAGCTGGGATCGCACGAACTACTTCGAGACCGTGCCCAGCGAAAACCTGGAGACCTTGCTCTGGCTGGAGAGCGATCGCATGGGCTTCATGATCGACACGCTGACCCAAGAGCGGCTCGACGTACAGCGCGACGTAGTCAAAAACGAACGCCGCCAAAGCTACGAAAATGCGCCGTACGGGCCGAGCTCGCTCACGCTGCTCAACGCGCTTTTCCCCGAAGGCCACCCGTATCACGGCGCCGTGATCGGCTCGATGGACGATCTGACGGCCGCTTCGCTCGAAGACGTCAAAGAGTTCTTCCGCGAATACTACGCGCCGAGCAACGCCACCTTGTGCATCGCTGGAGACATCGATCCCGCGCAAGCCAAGGCCTTCATCACGCGCTACTTTGCGACGCTCAAGGATCGCACGCGACCGGCGCAAAAATTGATTCCGTACGCGCCGATCACCCAAGCCGCGCGCTTGACGGTGAAAGAGCCGGTGAATCTCGCGCAAGTCTCCTACGGCTACCGCACGCCGCCCGCGTTCACTCCCGACGACCCGGCAATCGAAGTCACGATGGCCGTGCTCGGCGGCGGCAAAGCGACGCGGCTCTATCAACGGCTCGTGGTCGAAACCAAGCTCGCCGCGGACGTGAGCGCGAGCCTCGAATCGAATCAACTCGCCGGCATTTCGACGGTCAGCGCGACCGTCGCGACGGGCAAAGCCGAAACCGCGGTCGAACACGAGCTCGACGCCGTGCTCGCCACGCTCGCCAAAGACGGTCCGACACCCGCCGAACTCGCGCGCGCCAAGCGCCGGATTTTGGTCGACATGCTCTCGAACCTCGAGCTGCTCAACGGCCCGGGCGGCGATTCGGGTCGCGCCGGCTTTTTGCAGCGCTTCGATCATTACAAAAACGACCCCGGCTATTTGCCGGTCTGGCTCACGCAAATCGAACAAGTGAGCGCAGCGGACGTCGAGCGCGTCGTGAAAGAACAACTGAAACCAGAAGCCAGAGTCGTGGTCGTCACCGAAGCCGAAGCCGCTTCGCAGAACGCGGCAGGTGCACCGTGATGCGCGCGCGGTTGATGTTTTTTGGTTGGGGTGCCTGGCTCGCGCTCGGCGCCCTTGGGGCGGGCTGCGGTTCGCCGCCAGCCCCACACGCCGCGCTGCCGCCACCACCGCCGAGCGCGTCCGCGCCCGCACCGCTGCCGGTCGATCCCGAAGCATTCCGCAATACGCCGCCCGCGACCGGCGCGCCCGCGCCGGTGCTGTTCCCGGCTCCGGCGGTAAAAACGCTGAAAAACGGCGTCACCCTGTACGTCGTGCCGAAGCATTCGGCGGTCGCGACGCTGAGCGTGGTCGTGAACCAAGGCGCGGCTTCGGTGCCGCCCGGCAAGAGCGGGCTCGCGGCGCTGACCGCGCGCATGCTGACCGAAGGCACCCAAAAACGCTCGAGCCTCGCGCTCGCCGAAGCCAGTGAATCGCTCGGCGCGACGCTGGAAGCCGACGCCGGTCGCGACGAATCGCACGTCTCGATCGCGACCTTGACCAATGACGTCACGCGCGGACTCGAGCTACTCGCCGAAGTGACGTTCACGCCCGCGTTCCGTGCGAAAGACTTCGAGCGCGTGAAGAACGAGTGGCTCGACGGCCTGCGCGCGGAGCGCCAAGAACCGCCGCGCGTCGCCTCGCTCGTCGCCCTTCGCGCGCTGCTCGGCGCGAGCGCGGGGATGCCGGTCTCGGGCAGCATTCCGGACGTCGAAAAGCTCAAGTCCGAAGATCTGATCGCATTTCACAAACAAGCGTACGTGCCGTCGAACTTGGCGGTGATCGCGGTCGGCGATCTGACGCTCGCCGAGCTCGAGCCCGGCGTAGAGCGCTTGTTCGGACACGCGACTGGACCGAGTTTCCCTGCGCCGAGCACGGCGATCCCCGAACAGAAGCCGACCAAGCTCCGCATCCTGATCGTCGATCGCAAGGACTCGGTGCAGACGTCGATCTTCGCGGTGCAGCCGTTTCCGAAGCGCTCCGAGCCCGGCTTCGAAGCGCGTGAAATTATGGGCACGCTGCTCGGAGGGCTATTCACTTCGCGTTTGAACCTGAATTTGCGCGAGAAACACGCCTTTACTTACGGCGTGCACGGCCAAGCCATCGCCACGCGTTTGTGGGGCGCGTTCTTCGTGGCCAGCGACGTGAAAACCGAAGCCACCGCGGATTCGCTGCGCGAAATGTTGGACGAGCTCGAACGCGCACGCGATCCCGGGCGCGGCGCGCCGATTCAAGCGCAAGAAGCGGCACGCGCGCGCACCGATTTGATGCACTCGCTCGGCGCGCGGCTCGAACACACGAGTCAAATCGCCGACAGCGTGCGCACCGAGGTCGCCGAGCAATTGCCGGCGGACTACTACGCCAAGTATCCCGATCTCGTCGCGCAAGTACCGACCGCGCAAGTCGCAGCAGAAGCCGCGCGCCTCGACCCGGCGCATCTTTTGATCGTGCTCGTCGGCGATCGCGCGCAAATCGAGCCGAGCATGAAGCAGCGCGGCTTCACGCTCGAGAGCGTCGACCCGAAGTTGCTCGAGTGACGAGCGCGTTATTTTTTCTTCGCGCGCTCGACGGGTAGATCGTCGAGCTTCACGGGCTGCGGGGTGTCGCTCGTAAGCGGGTTGCTCGCGCCCACCGCGTGCGGAGTCGCGGTTTGCCCTTCGGCACGACCCGGAGTCGCGCCGCTCGCCGCCGATGCCGGCGTGTCGTGCGAGTCTGTCGCTAAAAACGCCACGATCCCGCCGAGCACGAATGCGGCCAGTCCGAGCCCACCCCAAACATAAATGGCGCGCGAGCGACGGCCCTTTTCGCTCTTTCGCTGGCGCGCCAGGATTTGTTGGCGCATCTCCTCGAGCTTGCGCCGATCGCGGATGATCAACGTGGGCTCGGCGCTGGCGCGCGGCGCGGAGCTACGCGGCGGCTCGGTGTCCCGAGTTGCGTGCGGATGATCCGAGATCACCACGCTGCGAGATTCTTCGGATACCACCGCGCGCCGTTGGGGCGCGTGCGCCGCCGTCTGTTGCGCGATGATCGCGTCGTCCCCGAGCTCCTCGAGATCGTCGAGGTTTTCGTCCTCGTCGGGTTCTTGTCCCGTCGGCGGGCGCGTCTCGGACACGTCGCGAGTTATACCTAGTTCGCGAAATCACCGCTACTGAAGGCGCTCGCAGCGCTCGAGTGCGGCCCTCGAGCATGGCTTGACCCGAAACTCGCGAGCCGCATTTCCGAGTCAAAGAACCCACATTTTCTTACAGCGTGGCCGAAAGGCGCGCTTGGCGCCGCGGCCCGAGGCCGCTTCGTGCTACCTTGCAACGCTTGTGGTGCACGTGCCTTCGATCCTGGTGGTGGACGACGACGCCGTCAGCCGGCGCGTCCTCGAGCAGGCGCTCGCGACAGCGGGCCTGAGCGCGATCGTGCTTTCGAGCGGTCAAGAAGCGCTCGGTTGGCTGGAAGCGAACTCACCGACGATCGTGCTCTTGGATTTGGTGATGCCGCCGCCGGACGGTTACGCCGTGCTCGCGCACATCCGCAAACAAGCGCAGCTCGCGGAGACTCCGGTCGTGGTCTTGACCGCGCTCGAGTCGGACGAGGAAATCGCGCGCGTTTTCGCCTCCGGGGCCGATGACTACGTGCACAAGCCATTTCGCCCCTCCGAGCTGATTGCGCGAATCCGCGGGCAAATGCGCGTCCGCGAGTACGTCGATCGTTTGAGCCAACGCGAGCGCGATCAAGAAACCGTGCTCGAGTTGACGCAGACGCTCGCGTCCACGCTCGACATTCGTGACATTCTGTTTACGGTCGTACAACGCGTCGCGGCGTTCGCGCACGTCAATCGGTGCAGCATCGTCTTGTTCGGCGAGTCCGGCAACGTCGGTTATGTGCTCGCCACGAGTGACGACGAACAGCTCCGCGATTTGCCGATCGATTTGGCACGCTACCCCGAGATTCGCGAGGTACTCGCGACCGGCCGCATGCTCGTGATCCGCGACGCGACCGCGCATCCGTTGCTCGAGGTCGTGCGCCAACACGAGCCGTCGATGGACTTCCAATCCTTCGCGCTGTTGCCGATTTTGCACGATCACGGCGCGATGGGCGTGCTGTTTTTGCGCTCGAAGACCAAATCCACGTTCGAGGATCACGAGCTCTCGCTGGTGACCACGGTAGCAAACGCGATGGCGATCGCGCTGCGCAACGCGCGCATCTTGCAGTCGCTGCGCGACG
>DASYCL010000863.1:0-7626 GCA_036500245.1 Polyangiaceae bacterium
CGATTTCGCCCGGCGGTTTGCGCGCGCCCGGCACGTCTTGCGGCTGGCGAATCGAATTGAACACGGTGAGCTCTTGGCCGCGGCTCACGCTCACGCCTGGCCGGAAAATCATCACCACGTGGTTGCCTTCGGCGAGCATCATCTGCTCTTCGTCCGAGCCGACGAGCTCGCCCCAAACGTCGCGCTTCGGATCGCCGAGGAAGCCTTGATCGCGGAGGAACACGGTGTCGCGCGGCACCAACGGCCGGCGATTGATCAACGAGCCCGAGCCGCCGATCGACGATGACGACGGCCGCCGCGCGAACGCGTCACCGCGGCCCGCGAGACTCGGATCGGTCAAACGCACTTGGTCGCCTGGATAGATCCAATGCGGGTTCGCGATCTGCGGGTTGTAACTCCAGATCTTCGGCCAGGCCCACGGGTTTTGATAATAGTGGTTGCAGAGATCCCACAACGTGTCGCCGCGACGCACGAGGTGAATGTCCGGCACTTCGCCGCCACCGATGCCGTCTTGGTCATCGGGCAAAATCGCATTCGTGCCTTGGCTACCCGGCGTGATCGCGCCGTTCGGCGATGCCGGCGGCGCATTGGTCACGACCACGCTGTGCGGGCCGCTCGGCGCCGCGTTTTCGCCGGGGTTGGCCGGCATGTACGTCGTAGTGCCGTTGTTTTGCGGCGCGACCACGACCGAGCCACCGCTTTCCGCCGGAACCGCTGCCGCCGAGGTGTCCGGGCCGAAGCCCTGCGCGGACGCGAATTGCGCCGCGAGCACGAGCGCGCCGAGCACGCCGATGAACGTGGTCCCGCGCATCACTGGCCTCGCTTGCGCTTCGAGCTCGTGTCCGTGCTCGCGTCACTGTCGCTGGCCATGCGCACGTCGCCGTCCGAGTTCGCGCCATGCACGCGGATCACCGGGCGCGGGCTCTTGTCGGCGACGGAGTCTTCGGCTTTGACCTCTGCCGGCGTGTCGGTCGGCGCGTCGTGCGCGTCGTCCCCCGGCTCGAGCTTGACGACCAAGAGCTTCGGATGATCCGCGATCGGTGCGCTGTCGGCGGGGCGCGCGGCGACCGCTTCGTGCCGCATCTCGAGCGCTTCGAGCCGCTCCTCCAGGCGATCGTCGTGCTTCTGCAGCGAGCTCAAATCGGCCTGCATCGCGGCCAACCGCTTTGCAGTCTCGTCGTGACTCGAACCGCAGGCCGAGAGGCTCAGCGAGGCTGCAAGGAGAGAAAAACAGCTAAAACAAAAGCCGAGAGCGCGCATCGCGGAGGATCGTACGGCGTCCGCTGCAAAGGGCCAAAAACGCGGGGCAAGTCGGCCATTGCGTGGACCGGCTTCATCACGATTTCGTCAGTGACATTCTCGAGTTAGCCCAATTACTGGACGGACTTGCGATCGCCGTTTAGGGTGCTTTCGTGGGGTTCCGCCGCAATCGCCGCAATCCGAACCGCCCCAGGCCGAGGCTCGACCTGCGGAAGACTTTGTTCGTATTGCCGAACCTCATCACCCTCGGCAGTGTGTTTTGCGGCTTCAACGCGATCCGCTTGGTGGCGAAAGACGACCCAAGCGAAGTCGATGTGTACCGTGCGGCTGTACTCCTAATCTTCGCGATGCTGTTCGACATGATGGACGGCCGCGTCGCGCGCATGACCAAGACCCAGAGCGCGTTCGGGCTCCAGCTCGACTCGCTCGCCGACATCATCTCGTTCGGCGTCGCGCCCGCGCTGCTCGTCTACAAATGGGTTTTGCACCGCGAGCCGATCCCCGGGATTCTGACCGCATTCATGTTCGTGTCGTGCGCCGCGATTCGGCTCGCGCGCTTCAACGTCCTGAGCTCGAACTCGCAAGGCACGCCGACCAAGCCCGGCAAATACATCTTGGGTTTGCCGAGCCCGCCTTCGGCAGGGATTTTGATTTCGCTGATTGTTGCGAACCACAGCGTGGGCGGCGCGCTCGGCGACAAGCGTTACACGTTCTTGCTCTTCTGCGTGACGATCGGACTCGGCCTCTTGATGGTCTCGACCGTGCGCTTCCGCTCGTTCAAAGACGTGAAGTTGAACAGCGCGACCTTGCTCTTCGTGCTCTTCACGGTCGGCTCGAGCGTGTTCGTGTGGCAACGCTTCAAGCCGCAGTTCGTGTTGATTTGGCTGCTCTCGATGTACATCCTCATTGGCTTGATCGAGACGTTGCGCGTGCTCGGGCGGCGTTTGCGCGGACTCGACGAGCGCAACTCGGTGCCGCCGATGCCGCATTGAGACGCCGCTCGGCGATTTCTCTCGAAGTCGTAACGCGCCGCCGAAGGCTGTGCCGCGATTTGCCCGCTTTTCGTGACCATCAAAAATCAAAAAAATCAGGCGCGCGCACCTCAAAACGAAGTTGCTGATTCAACTTCGACCGTGCACGAAGGACCAGCGTTCCGGCTGCGCAGTTCGGTGATAGGGTTCAGAAATGAGGCTGTCGGGCATCGATGCGAACCTGCTCGCCGCACTCGACGCCTTGTTGCGTGAAAAGAGCGTGACGCGCGCGGCGCAGCGGCTGGGCGTGGGTCAGCCGGCTTTGAGTCATTCGCTGTCGCGGCTGCGACACCATTTTCAGGACGAGCTGCTCGTATTGAACGGGCGGAACTACGTGCTCACGAACCGCGCGGAGAAGCTGTCGCCGATGGTCGCGAAAGCGGCGCGCGCGCTGGCCGAGGTATTTCAGCGGCAGCACGACTTCGAAGCGGCGACGTCGACGCGGGCTTTCGTGATTGCATGCTCGGACGCCATCGGCATGCTGGTGCTACCCGAGCTCTTGCGCACACTCGAGCGTGAAGCGAAGCACGTGACGCTCGAGCTCCGCGCGACGGTCGGCACCTCCAAGGAATCGATGCTCGACGGCGCGGTCGATCTCGCAGTCGGCATGTTCGAGGATGTGCCGCCCGGGATCGATCAACGGCTTTTGTACGAGGACCGCGCGGTCTGTCTCGTGCACCAAGATCACGAACTCGTGACGGGCAGGTTGACGCTCGACGACTACGAAACGTTGCCGCATCTCGAGATCGCCGCGGTCGGCGATGCGATTCCCGGCCTGCACATCGATCGCGCACTGTCAGCGCTGGGCCGGCGGCGCCGCGTGGCCCTGCGCGTGCCGTATTGTTCACTCGCGCCCACGATTTTGGAGCGCTCGGCGTGCGTCGCAACCGTGTCGTCGCTGACCGCGGCGCTGCTCGTGAAGTCTGCGCCGTTGCGAGTCTTCGAGCCGCCGGTCACGCTGCCGAGCTACAACTATTGTCAGATTTGGCGCGACGATCGCGCAGACGATCACGCGCACCACTGGCTGCGCGATTGCCTGACCGAAATCGGCGCCGAACTCGGCCGTCGCGTGCTCGCGCGCGACGCCTGAGTCGGCGAACGAGTCGGCGAGCCGCTCCGCTCGCAACGCAATCGAAGTAATCGATGCGTGCTATCGCACCAATCGATTCGTTGCCAGTGACCCCAGGCCGTAGCCTAGGCTCAGATTTTTCATGCCAACAGATAAGATCGACGAATCAACGCCGGTAACGCCCGAGCCGGCGAAGCTCAGCGCGCGAGCCCTGGCGCGCTCCGAACTGCTTCGGAGTGCCCCGCTTGCCGTGGGCGGTTCCTGGGCAAAAGCGTGGTTTTCCAGCTTGGGGGCCGACGGTCGCTCGGTGACCGGGGGCTGGCCTGGAACGATGGCCGAAGCGCGCGCCCGAGTTCAGGCGCACCTGTCGTTCGAGCTTTCGAAGCGCGCGCTACCACCAGCGAGCGCGGACGAACTGCGCACCGCAACTCAGGCGATGTACGACCGGGCTCGGCGCGATTGGCTCGCCGTCGCTGCGGGCACGAGGCCGCGCGCTCGCGCGAAATCGTCGCGCAGCGAGAGTCACTCGTGATTCGCTCGAATTCGAAGGTGCTGCTCGAGAAACGTCCGTCCGCAGCTTCATTGCCCGAAGGCGCCCATTTTCAGCGGCTCGTCGTTGCACTGCTGGGCTTGGCACAAACCGCCGAGCTCGAGGCCGGCGGTGGCACGCCGAAGCAGCGCGCGCTCGCGCGCGGAGAGAAGAGCAAAGGTAAGGCAGAAGCTACAGCCGCGTCCGCCAAGCATGCCGCGCTCGATGAGCTGCGCCGCTTCACGAGCGACCTCGACGCGGCCACGATCGCGAAGCTCATCGTGCTCACTTCGGCGGGTCGCGACGCGAAGAGCATCGCGGAATCGTTTGCGCCCGCGAGCAAGGCCGGCGAGCCCGCGCCAGAAATTTTCAAGGCCGGCGAGGCTTGGGCGGAGCATTTGAAGCGCGGGCTCGCGATCGCGCACGCGACCGACTTCGACCTCGAAACGACCGTGAGCGACTGGGCCGCGAAAGGCCGGCCGTCGAAGTCACTCGAAGACCGCGTGTGGCTCCGCTTCGGTCGAGAGCTCGCGCGTTCTGCGTCGAGCGATTGGACGTGCCTCGGCGACGTCAGCGCGGGCGACGTGCTCGAGAAGGTGTATCTGCGCCGTGGCGACGGACCGTGGTGGTCGTTCGGTGCTTGGCTCGATCGGCCGTCGCGGCACGAAGTGACGCGGCTGCGCGGGCAACGCGGCAAGGGCCGCCGCAAGCTCGCGACATTCCCGATCGAGGCGGTCGTCGCGCACCGCTGTGCGCGCGATCGGGCCGCGCTGCGCCGCGCGGCGCGCGCGATGAACGTGCGCTTTGGTTCCCAAAGGAGCTCGGCGTGATCGAACCGAGAGCCGATCGCAAGGCAAAACCCGAGCCCGGCGCGCTCAAGATCGTGACCCAATACTGGCGCGGTCGCATTCGCGTGTGCGAGTTCGAAGCAGCGGGCGCGCACCTCGATTTGCACATCTCGCGCGACGAAGCCGCCAGCACCTGGTGCATCGAAGCGCGCAGCGGACGCGCCGCCAACGCGCCGACCTTCGCCGAGTCAGGCAGCACGCGCGCGGCGGCTCTTTCGGCGGTCGGTCGCACTTGGGTCTCGCGCGCTGCGGCGCTCGGCTTGGGTGTGTTCGATTGGGATGCAGTCGCCACCGCGCTTCGCAGCGTCGGCGCGCTGGACTGAGCCGCTTTTTTACGGCGCTCGCACCGTCACTGGTGCGTCGAAGCGCAGCGCCGGGTAGCCCGGTACCTGGACCGAGACCCAGTCGACTGCTGGCTCCGGGATCATCACCATGGCGCTCGCGTCGTCCGAGATCTCGGTGCGATAGCCTTGTACCTCGGTGATCGGCGTGCCTGCGTCGTTCAAGATCGTAACGAGGATCGGCGCGCCTTCGGGCAAGCTCGGTTTGGTGATCGGTAGACCCCAGCGCGGACCCTTCGCGTCGAGCAAGAGCACGCGCCAGGTGCTGGCCGCCGCAGTATTGAGCACGATCTGATCCTGCGCGCCGTCTACCGCTGCGACGCGATTCACGAGCCCTTCGTAGGTGTAGTCGCTGATCCACTTGGTGTTGCAGTAGCCCATGATGTCCGTGGTCTTCGCGGGATCGAGCAACGTCTTCGTGCGCGGATCGTAGCCCCACGAGCCGATGCTGCCGTTCATGTACGGGTAGTTCATGTCCACGCCGGAAATCGTGCCGCCGGCGGGCACGCACGGCGCGTGATTGCGACCGTGGTTGTGCCCGACTTCGTGATTCATGGTCTCGGCGGACGGACGATCGCCGAAGCCGATGCCGACCGCCGCGCGCTGTTGCGGCGTGTTCACGCCCGCCACATAGCCGATGCCCGTGGTGCACGAATTGCCGCAAAACTGCGCGAAGGTGGCGGCAGGCTTGAGCAAACCAAAATAGTAGACGTCAGCCGCTGGTGCATCCATCGCGCGCTTCGTGCGCATCTGATCGAGCACGCCGTTCCAGTCGATCGGATAGTCGGCTGTGATCTGATCGCCGAACGAGATGTCGATCGCGCTGATCGGGTACATCGCCATGAACTCTTGACGATAGATGTCGAGGCTCGCGTCGGTCGTGTCCGGTGCGCTGTTGTTGGCCAAGATCGAAATCACTTTGATCTTCAAGCCGCCGGTCGTACGCGCGCTGAGCGGAGTCATGCCGGTGGCTGGAAATTGCGGCGATTTCAGGCTGCCAGAGCCCGTGCCGCACTCGACGAGCTCGACGTGATATTGCGTGTCCGCGTTGATCTTCGCGGCCGGCGCAAAGACCATGAAGGTGCTCTTGGTGTCCGCTTCGGTGGAGCTCGCGCTGACCGTTTGCTTGGCGAAGTATTGGTCGCTCGTGTCGCCGTTGCTGAGCGTCACGCGCGCGGACAATTGCCGCGCCATGAAGCCGCTGTCGACCGTGACGAAGATGCGGAACAACGAGTCGCGCCCGACCACGACGTCCGCGTTGCGCTCGGTTGCGGTCGGCTTGGTGGTGTTCGCTGGCGCGGGCGGAAGCGCAGTGCCGTCGACCATGATCGGGATTTTCACCGCTTGATAGACCGCGATTTGTTGAATCGTGATGCCGAGCGCGGAACCCGAGCAGCCGTCCGCTCCGGAGTTGCTGGTGCAGCTGCCGGTATTGCAAGCAAGCCCGGTGCTGCAAGCTTTGCCGCACATGCCGCAGTTGTTGCTGTCCGTGCTCGTATCGACGCAGCTGCCGCCGCAAAGCGTTTGACCGCTCGGACACGCGCACATTCCCGCGTTGCAGGTTTGCCCGCCGCTACAGGCTTTGCCGCACATGCCGCAATTGTTCTCGTCCGAGCTCGTGTCGACGCAGGCGCCGTTGCAGCTAGTTTGACCCGCGGCGCACGCGCATTTCCCGCTCGTGCAATGCTCGCCGCCGGTGCACGCAGTCGCGCACGCGCCGCAATTCGCGTCGTCGGTTTGCGTGTTGGCGCAGGCCGCGCCGCACAGCGTGCCGTTGTTCGGGCACACGCATTTGCCTGCCGAACAAGACTCGATGTTCGGACACACCGTGTCGCAACCGCCGCAGTGACTCGCGTTCGTTTGCAGATCGACGCACGCGCCGGTGCAAGTCGTGAGCCCAGTGCTGCAGCCGGTGGTCTTGGGTTTGCAGCTGCCTTGGTCGCAGAGCGAGTTGCTGTCGCAGGCGGTGGTGCAATTGCCGCAATGCGCGCTGTCGGCGCTCGTGTCCGTGCACACGCCGCTGCACAAAGTTTGACCGGCGTGGCAGCCACACGCGCCGTCGACGCAGCCTTCACCCGCCGGACACACGTTGCCGCAGGTCCCGCAATTGTTGCTGTCCGTGGCGAGCACGATGCAGCTCGCGCCGCACGCGTTGCGTCCGCTCGGACAAATCAATTGGCACACGCCCGCGACACACGATTGTCCCGCGGCGCACGCGGCGTTGCAACCGCCGCAATTGTCGGGGTTCGTGCTCGTGTCGACGCATGCTTGCGTGCCGGCGGAGCTTTCGCAGACTTGATGCGCGCAGCTGGTTCCGCACGCGCCGTCGCTACAAAATTGGCCCGAGGCGCAGACCTTGCCGCAGCCACCGCAGTTGTTCGGATCGCTTCCGGTCGAAACGCAGCTCGTGCCGCACAATGTCTCGCTTTGCGCGCAGAGCTCGTGACAAGAGCTTTGGTCGCACACGCTGCCGGCGCTGCATGCCGAGCCACACATGCCGCAGTTCGTCGCGTCCGTCGAAGTATCGACGCAGCGTCCGCCGCACAAG
>DASYCL010000864.1:0-1954 GCA_036500245.1 Polyangiaceae bacterium
GTCTCGGCGCGGCGGTCGACCGCATCCTCGTTAGCGTCAAGTCGCGCAACGTGGACGATCGGGTGCCGCGCCGGCACCTCGTTTCCGGGCCGAAAGCTGCGCCAGCCGCGCCGAGTCAGTGACGAATCGGAAATCTGGGCGCATCGCGCGCGTGCTGCGTTTGCGCCGGCGCTAGCGAAAAAAATTGGCACGAACGCCGCGTTTGACCGGCGCATGCGAGCTCGTGCGAGGCGACCCCAAAAATCAAAAAGCGAGCGTTGCGCGTTGCAAGCGGTCGCGCGTTTTTGCGGCGAGCGGACCGACGACCAGCAGGCTCAGCGCGTCGCGCGAAAATACGCGTTCGGCGGCGCGCCTCACTTGCTCGATGCCGATCGATTCGAGCAGAGTCCTGCGCTCGCTCGGCGTGCGCGCGATGCCGGTGAGTTCGCCGAGGCCGTAGAACGCGGCGAGCGCGGCGGGGTCGTCGTCTTGTTCGTCGAGCTGCCAGGCGAAGCGCTTTTTGGCTTTTTCGAGCTCGCTTTGGCTCGGTCCGCGATCGCGCAGCGCGCTGGCGACGCCGAAGATTTCGCCGAGCACTTCTTCGGCGCGCTCGGGCGCGGCGTCGGCGGCGATGTCGAATAGGCCGCTGTCCGCGTACGCTTCGTACGCCGCGGACACGTCGTAGCAAAGGCCGCGCTCGTCGCATAGGCGCTCGTACAGGCGAGTGGCCATGCCGTCGTCGAGCACGCGCAGGAGGAGTTCGGTCGCGGGTTCGTCGCGATCGTGTTCGCCGGGGCCGCGGAATCCGACGCGCACGGAAGCTTGGCTACCGGCGTAACGAATGTGCGAAAAGCGCGCTTTGGTTTGCGCCGCGGGCGCTTCGGCAACGGGCTCTTTGCCGTGCGGCATCGTGGCAAAAGCTTCGGCGAGTCGTGTCAAGATCTGTTCGGGATCGAGCGGACCGGCAGCGGTGATCACCGTGTCTTCGGCGATGTAGTGCGCGCGGTGATGCGCGCGCAGTAGTGGTAGATCGAAGCTCTCGAGTGTCTCGAGCGAGCCGGTGATTGGGAAGCCGAGTGGATGATCGGGGAACGCGAGCGCGCGGAGCAGATGATCGGCTTCGACGGGACGCCCGTCTTCGTCGAGGCTCTCCAAAATTTCCTCGCGCACGATGCCTTTTTCGACTTCGAGCCCAGAGTAGATCGGATCGAGCAGAACTTCGGCCAGCACCGGCAAGAGTGAAAGCAGATTTTCAGGCGGCGCGGCCAGGCTGATCGCACCGTGATCGACGTAGGTTGCGGCCGAGAGCGCGCCGCCGAGCGATTCGAACGCGAGCGCCAGCGCGTGCGCGGAGGGATGCGACGCGGTTCCGCGGTGCAGCATGTGCTCGAGGAAATGGCTGATCCCGTTTTGCGCCGGGCTCTCGAAGCGCGAACCGATCCGCGTGTGCACGTCGAGCACGCTGCGGCGCACGTGCGGCATGTGCACCGCGCTGACGCGCAAACCGTTGTCGAGCTTGGCTTCGATGCGGGTTGGAGCCGAACCGCGAGCGGGCGACTTCGTCACTCGTCGTCGTCCCGACCGGTCGCCTTTTGCTCTTCGGCGTAGCGCTGGTCGACTTTCAGCTTGTCTCCGGCTTTACGACGGAGCTCGGCGACGTAACGCGCCAGCGCGTCGTCGGCCTTGGCGGTGGTGAGCGGAGCGAGGATCGCGTCTTTGTTCTTGTCGAACTCCGCGCGCTGTACCGGGTTCTTTTCTTTGAGCTGCATCACGACCGCGCCGTCGCTGGTCTCGAGCGGGGTTTGCCAGAGATCCCCCGGATTTTTCAGCTCGAAGGCGCGCGCGGCCAGCGGCTCCTTCGGTGTCACCTGGGGCAGCGGATTGCCCGAGATGCTGAATGGCGAAGAAATGTCGACCTTGGGCCGATCGCTGCCAGCCAGCGCCGGAACAGCGGGCGCGTTGTCGTCAGTCGGCT
>DASYCL010000865.1:0-14437 GCA_036500245.1 Polyangiaceae bacterium
GAGCGCGCCGCGGGCAAGACCTTCCGCTGGGCAGGGCGCTACGCGGCGAACCTCGCGAGCCGCACCACGCTCGACACGCAGCTCAACGTGTTCGCGGATTTTCGTCCCAAGCTTCCCGCGGCGTTTGCCAGCACGCCTTTCTTGCTGCTCGGCAACATCCACCCTGCCCTGCAGCTCGAAGTGCTAGCGCAAGCGAAAAAGCCGCGCCTCGTCGCTGCGGACACGATGAATTTCTGGATCGAGGGCGAACGCAAGCTGCTCGGCGAAGTGCTGTCGAAGATCGATCTATTGATCATCAACGATGAAGAACTTCGGCAATTGGCCGAGGACCACAACATCAAGCGCGCTGCCAAGCGCGTGCTCGGCATGGGCCCGAAGCGGCTCGTGGTCAAACGCGGCGAATGCGGCGCGATGCTGTTTGACGAACACGGCGCCTGCTTCGCGCCGGCATATCCACTCGAAAATGAGGTCGACCCGACGGGCGCGGGCGACACCTTCGCCGGCGCGCTGATGGGCTATCTCGCGAACCTGAACGAACTCGACGGCGGAACCCTGCGCCGCGCGCTGATGATGGCGGGCTGCGTCGCCTCGTTCTGCGTGGAAGACGTCGGCACGCGCTGCACCGCGGAGCTCACGCAGCAACGCGTCGCGGCTCGTTTGGAAGAGCTCGCTCGGCTCGTGCAGTTCGGCTGAGCAGATTTGGGAGCGCGAATTACGCCGCGACGGCGCCGCGAGCGGTCGGGACTTCGCTGCGGCTCGCTTCGCTACGGGCCTCTTCGGTCACGATGCGCGTGGCCGGGCCGTCATGTAGGTTTCGCTCTTCCGAGATCAGCCCCAAAAGCTCCTTTTGGCTGAACAAGCCGGTCTCGAGTAGAACGCGCATGTACCCGTCGAGGTAGCCGTGGGCGCGAGACAGCTTGGCATAGGCGACGCCTTCAGTACGAAGACGCAAAACGTCGCGCAGCATCCCGCGGAGATTTTCGAGCATTTCGGTCTTGGATGCGCTGGCCATGTGAACGACTCCCTTCGCTGGCGAGCGCGATTTTCCGCTCGCCGCGTCTATCCTCGGGGTTATCGGAGTCGGCGCTGCACGGCCAAGTTGTCGACGGCGTTTTCCAGCACTATGATCTGTTGGTCCGGCAGGAGGACCCGCAATGCGCGGGCCGCCATGACGCGACGCATCAGGAGCTCGTGATGAAGCTATCGATGTTCAAGTCGAAGATCCATCGTGCGACGATCACGCACGCGGACTTGGCTTACGAAGGCAGCGTGACGATCGACGCGGACTTATTGGACGCGGCCGGCATTCTTCCCTACGAAGCGGTGCACATCTGGAACGCGACGCAGGGCACGCGCCTCGTGACCTACGCTCTCGAAGGACCGCGTGGCTCCGGCGCGATTTGCGTGAACGGCGCTGCCGCGCACCTGAACAAGCCCGGCGATTTGGTGATTCTCGCGGCCTTCGCCGAGATGAGCCCGGAAGAGGCGCGCACGCACAAACCCACCGTGGTGCGAGTCGACGAAAAGAATCGGCCACTCGCGAATCGAGCCGAAGAAAAGCCCGGTCCCGTGCTCAATTCGCTGCTGTTTTCCGACGCGCGCAGCTGAGCCCGAGAGCTTCGAGCGCGAACATCGCGGCGTGATTCGCGTGCGCGCCGCGACGGTTGCTTGGCTTTGAACCGGTCATTCGACTATTAGACCGACCTTCGAGCCTGCAAATGACCGACGCGCCGAGCCCTCCCCACGCGGTAGGCGTGCTCTCCGAGCACCCGAAGGTGGACCTGCTCGCCGAGCACGTATGCGCGGTCGCGCTCGACGCTGCGGCAGCGCGACGGAGTGATTTCGCGTCACGCTTTCACACCGAGCCGCCAACCATTGGCAGCTCGGCCGAGCTCTCGAGCGAGGATGCGCAAACGCCGCTCGGAAATGTGCGTTCGGTGCTCGAACGTGGGATCGAAAATCCGGACGAGCAAAACTTGCTCGGAGCGCTGCTGGCGATGGGCATCGCGCGCGCGCTACCGGACACACCGGAAGAGCAGCAAGTGCTCACCGCCAATTTGGTCTGGCTAGCCGCGCACACACCGTGCAGCGCGCTCGAGTTCTTGGACGACGCGCTCGGCGATCGCGCCGGCGCGATCTGGGAAGCGATCGCGCGTGTCGCGCGCGCCCCAGTGTTGAGCTCGCCCGACTTCGGCAACACCGAGGCGCTCGTGGCAGCCGCGGCGCTGTGTCGCAGCGTGTCCGAGGTCGCGCACCGCGCGCGACTACACTTGGCGCAAAACACGAACGACCCAGTGCTGCGTGCGCTCGCCACGAGTGGGGACGCAAAGACCGAACTTTCCGGCGAGCTGTCTTTACCGCCGCTCGGTCCAGTCGTCACGGCTCTCCTCGGGTTGACGCTGGTATTGTTCATCGCACGCGCTTGCTCGCTGATTGCGCGTTTTGCGCTCGCCTATCGCAAACCGGCGACGCTGAAAATCGGGCCGCAGGGGCTCGAAGTCAGCCACCGCATCGAGCTGATGGGCAAAATCCTTCGCGATCGCTCGACGCTCGTTCCGCTGACGAACCTCGCGCGCGTCACGCGCGAAGTGCGCTACGCGCGTGTCGGTCTTTATGCCGGTTTGATTGCGCTCGTGATCGGTACGTACTTCGGCGTCGGGCTGATCGTGGACGGCGTGCGCGTGCCCGGTGGTTCGCCGCCCCTCCTGGGCATGGCGGTGACGTGCATCATCGTGGGTTTGGGGTTGGATTTCCTGCTCTCGACCGCCGCCGACAGCGCGCGCGGCAAGTGCCGGATCGTGATTGTGCAGCAGACTGGGCGCAAACTGTGCGTTGGCTCGCTCGACCCGACGAGCGCTGACGCGATGCTCAGCAGCATCGCCGAACACGCGCACACCTGAAGGTCAGCGCGGCGGCGGGCTCGACGGCGCTCCGCGCGCGCTCGGAGCACGCGGCGGTTCGTGGCGCGCGCCGCGCTCGCTCATGAACGAGCTCGCCAAATCGAACGCGGTCGAGAGCTGGTCCGCGGTCGCGTGTGCGGTGCCGTGAATCATCGTGCCCGACGCGCTGAACTCGACATGTTCGATGAACTTGTGCGACTGCTGCCCGAGCAGCGAGCCCAGAAATCCGAGGTTCAACTGCGACAGCGAATTCGCCGTCTTGTCTAGATATTCGGCGTCCGCCTTGGCCTGGGCTTCGCTCTCGTCCGCGGCTTCGATCTCTGCCGTCGCGCCGCCGTCAGCGGTCGGAGTCACGCGAATCAAGGCCCAGGTGATCGTGTGCGGGATCTGAATCGGAGTGCCGATCAGCGCGCGCCACGGCGTCATCACCTTCGCGATCATGGCTTCGGGGCCTGCGTTCGGCGGCAATTGCACGCCCATTTTCCCGAGCGCCAGCGCCTTTTGGTAGTGCTCGGCGGGCGTCATCACGACCGTGTGCGCGTTGGGCAGCACGAAGCGACGTTCAGCGCCGTCGAGATGCACGCTCGCTGCGGGCATCCCGTCGTCGAGCCACATGCCGCCGACGTGATCGGCGCGCACGAGCGCATCGACGGCCGTGTGCATGTTCGCTTGCGACAAATGGTGCTTGATGACGACCATCAAGTTGCTGCTGTCTCGCAGCTGTGGCCCCGAAATCAGGATCTGATCGATGTCTCGAATCGGATCGACGCCAGTCGGGCCGAAGAAGTCCCGCCACTGATAGAGCGAACGCAAGAGCGGGCCGATCCGCGGAGCGAGCGGCGTCTGACGGATCTTGTCGGCGTAGATCCAAAGCTGCACGTTCGATTTTTGGTCGACGAGCTGCCTCACTCCACCGACCAACGAGGGAGTCGAGATCGGTTTCGAGTGAGGTTCCGTCGCGACCCCTGCGTCGGCTTGAGCGACAGCGCCCGTGTCTTGTGCGGGCCTAGTCTTGGCGCCGGCATCGTCGAACTCTTTGCCTGCGTCTGCGCTCGCGGCATCTGGCTGCTCGGCGTCGGGCGCGCCCGCGTCGAGAATTTTGGCGGGATCTGGTTTGGGTTTTTTGGGCTTGGCCGCGGCGAGTTCGGGCTCCGTTGGACTAGTCTTGTCGTCATTCGCCGGCGATTCCGGCTTCTCGGGCGCGGCAGGCGCTTGCTCCTCGATCACGTCGATTGGAATCCCCGTGAGCGTTTCGTACGGGATGTCTTCCTGCGGATGCGCCCAGACCTTCAAGAGTCCGATGATCGATGCCCAGGGCGTGAGCGGCAGGTGGAGCAGCAGCGAAACGACGAGCAGCCCGGCAAAGCGGCTCGCGTTCGTGTCGGCGGGGCCGCGCCGCTGCGTCTTCGTGTCCACGGCTGGAACATACCGCCCCGCAGCCTGAGCGGCGAATCCGCACGAATTTACGCTGGCATGGCGCTCGCACTCAGGCCCGGGGTCCGATGAAAATCACCGAGAAGTGGATCGCGCCTGCCGCTTGTGGAAAGAACCGGGGGAAAGCCTCCTTCGTCATGTCACTCAGCTTTGCTCGCCGCGCCTCCGTGAACTGCACCACGGCCCTGATTGGGCTATTGGCGCTCGCGGCCTGCAATGAAGCGCCGCCGCCTGGAGCGAGCGCGGCGCCTTCGAACACGGCGGCGCTACCCCAAGCGGGTTCGCCGACTTTGCCGAAGGAGGTCGTCGCGGCGCCTAAATCGAGCACGGCCGGCGCGGTGGCAGGACCGGCTGCACCGCTCGGCAGCGAAGGAGCACCGAGCAGCAGCGGCCCGGCCGCGAGTCCCCCGGACGACTACAAAGGGCCGTGGCTCGCGGTCACCGCTCCCTCCGCGGGCGTCTATGACGAGCCTTCGTTCGAAGGCAAGAAGCTCGGCTATTTGCGCGACGGCGGTCGCGTCGCGGTCGAGGCGAGCACCGTCTCCAAAAAAAACTGCACCGCGGGTTGGTACAAACTCATCGGCGGCGGCTTCATCTGCGGCAACTTCGGGACGACCGATCTCAACCATCCCGAGGTGAAGTTCGCGACGCGAGCCCCGAACCTCGACGACGTGCTGCCCTATCCGTACGCACGCAACGCGAAGAACGGTACTCCGCTTTACAAGACCGTGCCCTCGCGCGAGCAGATTGAAAAATACGAGCCCTACCTCAAGGCTCGGAAAGACGACGATTCGAACACCGACGGCGCGAGCTCGAAGAGTCACAAGGAAAAAGACTCTGAGGCCGCGCCTGCCGCGCTCCCCGCGCGCATGGACGCAGCCCTGGCGGACGCGGGCGTCGCGCTTCCGATGGCGCAGGTCGCAGCCGATCCCGAGCCGGAAAAGCCGTGGTGGCAGCGCGACGACATGAAAGACCACATGAACGAGCTCAAGCTCGATCAGCTGTCCGAAGACGCGGACGGCGTGCTCGCCAAACGCATGGTGGCGGGTTTTTACGTCGCCGTGGACAAGACGTTCCCCTGGAACGGCCGCTCTTGGTACAGAACCACGCGCGGCCTGGTCACGCCGAGCGATCGCTTTTGGCAGACGGCTGGCTCGAAATTCAAAGGCGTCGAGCTCGGCACGGACTTCAAATTGCCGCTCGGGTTCGTTTATGGCGGGAGCAAGAGCATCTCGAGCTACACGCTGGACGGCTCGAACTTGAAGCCCGACAAGACCTACGATCACTTTGCTCCGGTGCAGCTCACGGGCAAAGAGCAAGACATCCACGGCACCAACTATGCCGAAACCGGCGACGGCAGTTGGGTCAAGCGCGCGCAGCTGCGCGTCACGAGCCCGGGCGCGATGCCCGCAGATCTGAAGCCAAACGAGCGCTGGATCGACGTCAACCTGGCGGCGCAAACCTTGGTCGCGTTCGAAGGCGAACGGCCGATTTACGCGACGCTCATCTCGAGTGGCAAAGAAAACAAAATCAAAGACAAGGATCACCGCACGCCTACCGGCGAGTGGCGCATCCGAGAGAAGCACATCACGACCACGATGGACGGCGATGGCACGGCGGCCGGCGATCTGCCGTACAGCATCGAAGACGTGCCCTACGTGATGTACTTTTATCGCTCATATGCTTTGCACGGCGCGTTCTGGCATTCGAACTTTGGCGTGCAGATGAGCCACGGTTGCGTCAACTTGTCGCCGCTCGACGCGAAGTATCTGTTCTTTTTCGCCGACCCGCCGCTACCGAAGGGCTGGCACGGAGTCTTCGCGAGCGACAACTCGCCGGGTAGCCGCGTCGTCGTGCATCTGTAAACGCGCGCCGCTGCCCCAGGCTGTGCGAATCGAGCTTGAAATTCGCCGGTTTGGCTCAGCCCTAAACTTTCGCGGAAAGCGGTCGGATGGATTTGACAGGTCCTTCAGGCAGGACCATCACGTCGCGGCCATGGATCAGTTTTCGGCTCACCTCGACCGCGGTTGGGACCTCGTCCAAAAGGGCGACCCGCGCGGCGCAGAGCTCTCGGCCCGCCGCGCGCTCGAAATCGACAGCCAGTCCCCCGAAGCATACAACCTGCTTGGCTACGTCGCGGCGCTCAAGGGTGAGTTCGACGAAGCGACGGAACACTATCGGCAAGCGATCGCGCTCGACGACACTTACCTCGAAGCGATGCTCAATGCGGCCGAAGTGTACGTGCATCCGCTCGGCGATTTCGAAGAAGCCTTGATTCTGTGCGAGCAAGCGCTGGATCTCGCCGAGACCGACGACGAAGTCGTCGACGCTTTGCTGCTGAAGTTCGACGCGCTACTCGGCAAGGGCGAAGGCGAACAGGCTGCGGAAGTGTGCCGCAGGTTCCCCGAGGGGCCGTTCGAGAATCCGAACCACACCTTTTTGGTCGGGCGCGCGCTGTACGAAGTCGGCGACCTCGATCGCGCCTTTCCGCTGATCGACGATGCCGTGAAGCGCAACCCGAAGAACGCCGAGGCTTGGTATTATTTGGGACTTCTGCGCGACGAGCGCGGCGATGCGCGCGGCGCGACGTCGGCATTCTTGGTCTCGCGCGATTTGGACTTGGAGCTCGGGACGCCGCCGTGGTCGCTTTCGCGCGAGACGTTCGAGATGACGGCGCGCGCTGCGTTGCTCTCGCTGCCGGAGGAGCTACGTCGCTTCGTGCGCGAAGGCGAAGTTTACGCCGCAGAAGTGCCCGGCGTCGAAGTTGTGGTCGATGGCGTCGACCCGCGCGCGCTCTTGTTGCTCGACGGCGTCAATGCCGGCCCGACGATCGTAACGATGACCGCGCGCGTGTTCGTCTATCAGCGCAACGTCGAGCGTCTGGCTGGCTCGGTCGAGCACGTCAGCGAGGAGATCCGCGCGGCGCTCGAGCGCGAAATCACAGCCACGTTCCTCGACGCAGACGGTCCGCTCGCCGCCCAGCAAAAGACGCTGAACTGAGGCTGCGTGCCTTCGCGCTCGCCTAAACGGCGCGGGCCGCGAGCTGCTGGGCCACCGCTTCGAGCAGAACGCGTGCCGGTCCGGGCTTTACGGTAGCGAGCGCGTCCACGGCGGCGCGCGTGTGCTCGCTCGCACGACGGCGAACTTCGTCGCATGAGCCGCTCTCGACGACCGCGCGACTCACGAGCGCAACGGGTTCGCGATCACCGGCGTAGATGCGCTTGAGCGGCTGCACCAATTCCGGCATCCGCGCAACCGCGAGCACGAGCGGCAAAGTGAGTTTGCCCTCGCGCAGATCGGTGAACAGAGTTTTGCCCGTGTCGGCGCCGGAATAGTCGAGTACGTCATCGACGAGCTGAAATGCGATACCGAGGCGCTCGCCGAACCGGGCCATGCGCTCCTGCGCCTCGCTGCTTGCGCCCGCAAGCCGCGCGCCGGTGCGCGTCGACCACGCGAACAGCGACGCGGTTTTATCGCGCAAAATCCGCTCGTAGGTCGCCTCCGACACGTCGAGCTCGCTGCGACCGCGCAGCTGAATGATCTCGCCATCCACCAAGCGGCGTAGAGTTGCGATCAAATCCGGCATCACTTCCGGCGCGTGAGTTTGGGTGCGCGAGAGCGCATGCACGAGCAACAAATCGCCGCCCAGTACGCTCACGGCATTCCCCCAAGACAACCGTGAAGTCGGCGCGCCCCGGCGTTCCAGCCCCTCATCGACGACATCGTCGTGAAGCAGCGTCGCCGAGTGAACCAACTCCGAGACCGCCGCCATTTCGCGCGCGGCCGGCGAGATGCGGCCGAAGCACGCCGCGCTCAACAACAACGCAATCGGGCGCACGCGCTTTCCGCCGCGCGTCACCAAGTGGCGCGCCGCGTGGGTTGCCGGAACTTCGCCTGCTTCGACCGCGCTCGCGAGCGAGGCCTCGATCCAAGCCAAATCGTCGCGCAAGATGTCCTGGGCGACGACCATGCGTTGGTTCACGCGAGCATCCGCTTCCTGAGCTTCGGCTGCGCGACCGAGGATTTCGGCTGCGGCAAGGGCAGGCATATCCGGCGGATCTTCGAGTTTCTGAGTTTTCAAATCTTTATGAAAGTATTATGGGGCAGCCATACGCGCTGGTCAACGAGCGAGAGAGCGGTCGCCCGGCCGATAGTCGAAGCAGAACGCCGACCGGCCTCAATTGACGGGAGCTTGAAGCGATGCACATGTCGCGCGCGATGGCTCCCGAGAATTCGCGATTGGCGCGCGCCCGACGCAGCGGTCGGCGCTTGGGAATTGCGGTTTTCGGCGTGATTATGGTGACATTCACCACGGTTTTGACGCTTCAAATTCTGCGCGCGGTGTTCAGTCCGCAGGTTCAAGCGGTGGCGACGGAATGTCGGCCCGGGCTCCGTGGGTTGATTGTCGCGGTGCGGCGCGCTCGGCTCGCTGCGGCTGCCGTAAGCGGAGATGAGCGTGCCGCGCTCGGACGCTTTCGTTCCGCGCTCGAACCCGAATGGGACAGCCGGGTGAGCCTCGACAGCGCTTGCGCGAAGGACGACAAAGCGCACTCGGCGCTGGCCGAGATCGATGCACTCCGCTATGCGGAAGAGCACGCGGTGCGCTATGAGGCGGTTGGGCTTGCGCCTCAACGCAGGAAAGTCCAAGCCCTCTCCGCAACCCTATTTGCACGCGACGGGCTGCAGCTCAGCCCCACCCTTCCTTGAGGCCTGCTCGATGAGCACCGAAAGTCCAGAAACCGACGCCCCTCCGCCGACCTTCGATGTGCTTCCACTTTCCGCCGAACTTCGGCGCGCGATCGACGACCTAGGTTACACGCACCCGACGCCGGTGCAGCGAGCCGTGTTCGAACCCGCGGTACGCGGGCTGGATTTGGTCGTGCAGGCGCGAACCGGCACGGGCAAGACAGCGGCGTTTTCGCTGCCACTGATCGACTCGATCGTGAAGCGCAGTGTCGCGGCGGTGCAGGCTTTGATCTTGTGCCCGACGCGCGAGCTCGCGCTGCAGGTCAATCGCGAAATCGAATCGCTCGGCAAATATCGGGGCGCGCGCAGCACCGCGGTTTACGGCGGCGCGCCGATGCCGAAACAGATCGAGGCGATCCAAGGCGGCGCGCAAATCGTCGTCGGCACACCGGGCCGCGTGCTCGATCACTTGCGTCGCGGCACGCTCGATCCGAGCGCCGTCCGCGTGCTCGTGCTGGATGAGAGCGACGAGATGCTTTCGATGGGCTTTCTGCCGCAAATCACCGAGGTGCTCGGCTTCTTGCCGGCCTCGCGGCAAACCCTGTTGTTCAGCGCAACGTTGCCGGCCGACATTCGCCGAGTTGCGGAAACGCGGCTGAAGAATCCCGAATTCCTGACCTTGAGTGGCGATCACATCGGAGCGCTCGAGATCGAGCACGCGATGTATTTGAGTCGCGGCGACAAGCTCTCCGAATTGATTCAGATCATCGAGGTCGAGAACCCCGAGAGCGCGATCATTTTCTGTAACACACGCGACGAGACCAAGCGCGTGGCTGGCGCGCTCCAGCAACAAGGTTTCGCCGCCGATTGGCTGAACGCGGATCTCGCGCAAAACGATCGCGAAAAAGTGATGGCAGCGACGCGCAAGGGCGAGTTGCGCTTTCTAGTGTGCACGGACGTCGCGGCGCGCGGGATCGACATTTCCCACCTGACGCACGTGATCAACTACGACTTCCCCGAGTCGGCGGAGAACTACGTGCACCGCACGGGCCGCACCGGTCGCGCCGGTCGCACCGGCAAAGCGATCGCGCTGATCGAACCCGGGGACATCGGCAATCTGTATTTGATGCGGCTCACCTACAAAGTGAAGCCGGTCGAGCGGCAGCTGCCGTCCGCGCGCGAAGTGAAGACGCGCGCCGAGACGGACTTGGTGCGCTTGTTCACCGAGGCCTTCAGCAAGCGCCAAACGCATCCCGATGATTTGGCGCTGGCGCGTCGGCTCTTGAGCCACGAGCAAGCCGAGCAGGTGATAGCCGGGCTGTTGCGAGATCACCTCGGCGCTCGCCCCGAAGCCGCCGAAGAAGCAACGGCGGCGCGGCGTGCCAAAGCGCCGCGCCCGGCCGAGAATCAAAGCCAGAGCGAGAGCCGAGTCGCAAACACGAGCGGACCGCGCGCACCGGCAACGGCGCCACGCGCAGCAGCACCGGCAACGGCGCCACGTGCAGCAGCACCGGCAACGGCGCCACGTGCAGCAGCAGTCGCTCCGCACGCAGAACGTTCGGAGCGCGAACGAGGCGAGCGTCCACGAGTCGAACGCTTTGATCGCGAACGAGGCGAGCGAATCGAACGCGTTGAACGCGAGCCGCGCGATAGCGGCGACCGCGCGCGCCCGGAACGGGATCGGCCACGACGCGAAGCGGCGCGCAGCAACGGCCGCGGACACAGTGCAGATACCGACGACTTACCAGGCTACACGGTGAGCGATGCCACGGCCGAGTCGAGCCCGGCGAAAGCCGCCCCGGCACACCGAGTTGCGCACGCGCCGGACAGCGAAGCCGATATCGAATCACCATCGACATTAGTCGGCGTGTCCGAGATCTACGTCAGCGTCGGACGGCGCGACGGCGCGCGCCCGAGCGACATTCAGACCGTGCTCGAGCAGCACGGCCTTCACGCCGAGCAGACCGACTACATTCGCGTGCGCCAGCGCAACTCTTTTGTCGGAGTCAAGACAGAGTATTTGGAAAAGGCCGTGTCAGCCTTGAACGGGGCGGCCATCGCGGGGAAATCCGCGTTTGCCGAGCCAGCTCGCCCGCGCGATTGAGCTTGCGCGTGGGGTTAGATTTGGCAGCATCTATTCGATGCCCGAACGCCCCTCTCCCGACCTTGAGCGCATGCTCACCGACGTGGAATGGGCCATGTCCAAGCAGTTCGCTGCCCGCGATCTCGTGCCCATGCTCGAGAACCTGGTGCGCGCGGCCCCAGCCGCTTCCGAAGCGTGTTACTTCGCTAAGCTGCGACTGAGCGAATTGATCGTGGGGGACGCGCCGTTTCGCGCGGCACGGCTCGCGCGGGACGTGCTCGAAAGCGGTGACAGCGATCGGGCTTGGGCCGTGCTCGGGCTGGCGCATTCGCTGCTCGGGCATTTTCGCTCGGCCGCACGCGCGTACCGGCGAGCCCTCGCGCTCGCGCCCGATTGTGCCGTCTACGAGCACAATCTCGGGCACGTCCTCGACGTAGCACTCGAACGCCCGCAGGACGCTTTGGCGCATCTCGAACGCGCGCACCGCGGCCTCCCGCACGAACGCGAGATCGCAAGCTCATACGCCCATGCTTTGCTGCGCAGTGGGCAACCGGAACGCGCTCGCGAACTGCTGCTCCTCGCCGTCGAGGGCGAGGCCGAAGCGGATCAAATCCTTTCGGCGTGGCAGTACGCAAACGGAAATAGAATTCCGACGAAACCCGCTTTCTGAGCGGATTTTCAGAGCGCTGCGTTAAAAAACCTATTTTCTGGGTTTCAGCACTTTGCGAGAGCGGTGAGCGGAACTATCTGATTCGCGCATGTCCGTCCGACGCTCGCTCTACGCGCTTGGTCTATTGTTCGTGTTTGCGGCTCCGGCCGCTCAGGCACAACAAAAACCGGCTTCCGCGACTCCGCCAGTCGCAGCCCCCGCTCCAGCAGCTCAAACAGAGCCGGAGCTGCCGGATGTTTCCGATCCGTTGCTGACGCCGCCGCCTCCGCCCGTGAAGGTGCTCGCTTCCTGGCAAGAGGCCGTGCGCATGATGCGCGATCAATCGGTGCAGCTGCGCGTGGCCCGCGCGAACGTGCTGGTCGCTCAAGCGAATGCGCGCGCGGCATTGGCTCCGGCATTGCCGCAACTCGTGGCGGTAGGTTCGGTGCAGCACCATCTGATCAAGGGCACCGAGCAGATCGTCGCCCCCGGCCCCGGGGGAGGCACCATGACGGACAACGTGACAGTACCGGATCCTTCGACATTCTGGGCCGCTTCGCTCAACCTCACGGTGCCGATTTTTCATCCCTCCAATTGGTACAACTACGGCAGCGCGAAGGACGCGCTCGACGCTTCCAAGCTTTCAGACAAGGAAATCGAGCGCGAAGCGATCGCCAACGTGGCCGATAAGATCGTCAGTGTGGTCACTGCGGAGCGGCTCGCAGAAGTGAGTCGCGCTTCGCTCAAGGCCGCACTCGCCACGGTTGATTTGACCAAACGCCGCGCCGCGCTCGGCGCTTCGAACACGCTCGACGTGCTGCGCGTCGAAGGCGAAGCGTCCGCCTCGCGTTCACAAGTCGTCGGCGCGACCGAAACACTGATTCAGGCGCGTGAAGCGCTCGGTACTGCGCTCGGCCGGTCCGAAGCCTGGGGCGTCACGCCAGACATCCAGCTCGATGCGCTCGCGTCGGACGCGCAGAAATACTGCCGCGTCGACAACGACATTCTCAATCGCAGCGACGTGCGCGCCGCGCAAGCGAACTACGGCGTCGCCGATCGCCAAGTAAAAAGCGTCGACTACGCTTATCTGCCGACGCTCGACGGCGTCTCCTCGTTCAGCCTGCTCGACCCGCGCAGCGCAATCAACAACCGGCACGAGACGTGGACCATCGGCGCCGTGCTGAATTGGACGATTTACGACGGAGGGCTACGCGGGAGTCAGCGCGACCTCGCGGTTGCCAATCGAGAGGCCGCACGCGCCAATTTGGACGAGGCGAAGCGTGCTGCCTCCTTGCAAGTCACCCAGGCCTTGCGCAACGTCAAGGTCGCCGAGGCGAACCTCGCTGTCAGCGCGAAGACGCGCGAAATCGACGCAGAAACAGCGCGTTTGACCAAGATTTCGTTCCTCAATGGCAGCGAGACGAGCTTCGATCTGGTGACCACCGAGGCGGCCTTGCGCGTCGCCGAAGTTGACCTGGCAGTGAAAGAGTTCGACGTCATGCAAGCGAAGATCGGGGCGTTGCTCGCGCTCTCCTCGTGCAGCATCTGACGCCGCGCCGCGCGGTCCGTTCCCACGGCGGCGCGCGTACCTACCCCGAGCATGTCCGCCGGCGCTCGGGCGAGAGGCCGGAATCTTGCGGTTTGCAACCGTCGAGCCCAGCTACTACGTTCAAGTCGTGGGCACGCAACGGGACAAGTTGTTTTACGGATTGCTCGCGGCGACGGCAGCAATCTTCGTCTACTTGATCACGTTCATCTTCTTCAAGGCTCCAGTCGCCCAGCTGCAAGCCGGCGGGCTCGCGCAGAAGATATTTTATTTCCACGTGCCTGCGGCGTACTGCATGTACCTGTGCGGCGTCGTGTGCTGCGTCGCGAGCGCGACGTATCTGGCAAAGCCGTCGGATACCGCCGACGCGATCGGACGTGCCGGCGCGGAATGCGCCGTCGTCTTCGGCGCGATGATGCTGTCGAGTGGCCCGCTGTGGGCGAAAAAAGCCTGGGGCGTTTACTGGACCTGGGATCCGCGACTGACGACTACGCTGCTCAGCGTGCTGGTCTACGTTTCAGTCGTCGTGCTGCGCGCCTTCGCAGGCAACGGCGACGCCGAGCGCAAGTTCGCTTCCGCGCTCGGCGTGCTTGGCACCGTCATCTTGCCGATCATCCACTATTCGGTGCTGATGTGGGGCGGCAATCATCCGACGGTGATTGGCAAAGGCGGCGGCGGACTCAAATCGCCGGACATGGTTCAAGCGCTCTTGGTTGGTTTCGTCGCGATGACCCTGCTCGCTGCCTTGCTGCTCTGGTCGCGGGCGCGGCTCGCGCTCTCCATTTCGCGCATCGCGCGCTTGGAAGAGCGCGCCATCGCCAGCGGTGAGCTCGACTACTGAAGGACCCGATGACCCAAGCGCAACCCGAAACCGGAACCTCGACCGACCCGAGCGCGCGCTCTACGGAATTCGTCGCCGTGCAAGGTGGCGGCGAAACCACCAGCGCGGCCACGCTGCTCGTCATCGCGTATGTCGTGATGTGGGCGCTTTTGCTGGGCTTCGTGCTCTTGAGTTGGCGGCGCCAGGGTCGAGTCGACGCGCGGATTTCCGAGCTCGAAAAAGCGCTCGCGAGCGGCGCCCCCAAGGGCAGCGCGAAGGACTAAGCTAAGCGTCCGGTTAGCCGAGTCCGCCCAATGAC
>DASYCL010000866.1:0-9246 GCA_036500245.1 Polyangiaceae bacterium
TTTCAGATGAGCGCGGCCGAAGTCTACCGCAAGACGCGCAAAGTTCCGGACTTGTTTTGGAACGCCTACGTTTGCCGTCCGGTCGCGGCAGTCGTGGTCAGCGCGATCGCCGGCACGCGCGTCACGCCGAATCAAATCACGATCTCCGCCGTGTTCGTGGCGCTGGTCTCCGTGGCCATTTTGCTGCTCGTGCCCGGCTACGTCGGGCTCGTGCTCGCCGTCGTCGTGTTCGAGCTTTCGTACGTGCTCGACTGCGCGGACGGCATGCTCGCGCGCTTTCGCGGTACCGCGTCACCGGTCGGACACTTGCTCGACTTCTTGATGGACGAGCTGAAAGCATTTTTGCTGTTGGCTGCGGTTTCGGTGCGCTTGTTTCGCGAGCACGCCGATGTGCGTTACTTGCTCGCCGGCTTGTTCGGCTTGGTCGCGCTGGCGTCGGGCATCGCGCTGACCACGTTCGTGCGCCGGCCGGAAATCGCGGGCCCGCGTGCGAGCGATGAAGCGGCGCTGGCTGCGCCGAAATCATTCATTCGGCGTGCGATCGCTGTGATCGAGAGCGGTGCGAAATTCTTGATTCATTATCCGTCGTATCTGCTTTACGTCGGGATTTCGGGGCGGCTCGAGTGGTATTTCTTGCCGTACGTCGCGGTGAACGCGCTTTACGCCGCGCGTGCTTTCGCGGGCGTCGCGTGGCGCTTCGGACGATCGTGACCGTGTCGCGCTAGGGCGTCGCGCTGCGGCGTGCGGCTTTGACGTCGCGTTACGGCGTGCGGCGCGTGCGTTCCAGCTCGGCGAGGCGGGTCACGACGCCGCGAGCCACGATGTCGAGCACGTGCTGCACGACTTTTTTGCGCTCGCGCGCATCACCGCCGAACGCGATGTGGCTCTTGGCCGATTTGCCCTTGGGCAAACGCCCGAGCGCAGTGCAGGTCACGTGCAAGACTCCGCCCTCTTCACGCAGCTCGAGCTCTTCGACGAAAAAACGATAGCTAATTTTGCTGCCGGAGCTCGCGCCCCAATCGGCGCGCTGCGCTTCATGTTTGAGCGTCGTGCGGAGGTGTGTCTCGTAGTCTTTGCCGCCGTTCCAGCTGGCCGGAAAGGTGAGGCGATCGAGCTTCACTTTGGGCCGACCAGCGGCGGTGACCGGCGCTTCTTCGGTCGCGGCGCGGAGCGCAGCCGGCGGGAGCAACAGCCCGAGCGACAAGACGCTCATCAGCAGTGCGGAAGCTCGTGACACGCGCTCGGCTTAGCGCGGCGTTTCGCGCCGGGCCAAGTTTTGTCCGGCTCGCGTGCCTGCCCGCCTTTACCTAAACGGTGCGAGGCGCTATCGAAGAGGGATGGCGCGCGATCTCGAGCAGGACCCGAGCGGACGCGCGCTCGATTGCGAGGTGATCGTGATCGGCGGCGGCGTCAACGGCGTCGGTGTGGCGCGTGATGCGTCGCTGCGCGGGCTCAAGGTCGCGCTGTTCGAGCGCAACGACATCGCCTTCGGCGCGAGCGGCAACTCGAGCGGCATGATCCACGGCGGCCCGCGCTACCTCACTTACGATCCCGCGGTCACGCACAGTTCGTGCTTGGATTCAGGTCACATCCAGCGCATCGCGCCGCATCTGTTGTTTCGCATTCCGTTCTTGATGCCGATCTTCAAGAGCGGCGCGTTGATGTCGAAAGTCGCGCTCACCGGCTTCGACGCGTTCTTCGATTTGTACGACGCGTATCAGCCGCTCAAAGCCGGCAAATCGCACGTGCGGCTCAGCGCGGACGAAATCCAGGCGCTCGAGCCGGGACTCATCGGCGGCGCCGCCGGTGGCGTCACGTTCGACGAATGGGGCATCGACGGCGCGCGTTTGTGCATCGGCAACGCGGTGGATGCGCGCGAGCGCGGCGCCGAGATTCGCGTGCACGCCACCGTAATCGAGATCTTGCGTCGCGAAGACGGCCGCGTTTACGGCGTGCGCTTCCGCGATCGCGTTTCGGGTGAAGTGGGCGTGCGTACGGCCCGCGTGGTCGTGAACGCGACCGGCGCGTGGGCGCCGATCACCGCTTCACTCGGCGGGCTCGCAAGGACTACGACGCGCATTCGGCCGGGCAAGGGGATCCATATTTTTTTGGATCGCCGTTTGACGAACTACGCGGTGGTTGCCAACGCGATCGACGGCCGGCAAGTCTTCCTCTTGCCCTGGCAAAACATGAGCGTGCTCGGCACGACCGACGACGACTACTACGGCGACTTGGATCGCGTCGTCGCGACTTCGGACGAAGTCAGTTATTTGTTTCAAGCCGTAGAACACGTGTTTCCGGCGGTGCGCAACGCGCGCGCGATCGGCACTTGGGGCGGCGTGCGCCCAACGCTCTATGCGTGGGGTCCGAACGAAGATCAGCTCTCGCGCGAACATCAAATCGTCGACCACGCCGAGCACGGCGCGGACGGGCTCTATTCGATGATCGGCGGCAAGCTCGCGAGCTATCGCTTGTTTGCCGAAGAAATGACCGATCTGATTGCGAAGCGGCTGCACAATAGCGCCGCGCGCCGCTCGCACATCGCGCCCCTGCCGGGCGGGGACGAGCAGATAGATCCGATGCAGCTCGTCGTGCGCGGCGGTATGGAAGCCGTGACCGCGACGCGGCTCGAGTATCGTCACGGCAGCCGCAGCCTGCGCGTGCTCGAGCGCATGCAGCGAAATCCACGCGAAGCCGCGGTCGTGTGTAGCTGCGAGCCAGTAACCGAAGCCGAAATCCGCTACGTGATCGAACACGAGTTCGCGGACGACGTGGACGACGTATCGCGCCGCACCCGGCTCGGGCTCGGTGCTTGCGGCGGCATGCGCTGCGCGCTGCGCTGCGGCCGCATCGTCGCGGACGCGACCGAGCGGTCGCCGGAAGCCGGCCAGCGCATGGCGATCGAATTTTTGGCGCATGCAGCGCGTCGTCGCGCGGCGGCGGTGGGCCCGGCGCAAGCGCGCCAAGAGGCGCTCGCGCTGTCTGCGCTACGAGCCGAAATCGGCTCCGGGAGCGAAGAGCCGTGAGCATCGCCGTGATCGGCGCGGGCATCGCGGGACTCGCCGCGGCGCACCAGCTGGCGGAGCTCGGCGAGCGCGTGACGGTGTTCCATGGCGCGGCCGGCGCGAGCGCGCTCTACTCCGGCGCGCTCGATTTCGACGCTTGGGATCGCACGCACGAGCTGATCGCGCCGAGCGCGGAGCTCGCGCGCTTCGTTGCGGCGCTAGGCATCTGGGAGCTCGGCTCGAGCGCGACGCGCGTCGCGACTTTGGAGGGTAATTTGCGTCCCGCGCGCGGGCGCGATCGCGCGTTGCTCGATCTCGAAGCGTGTGCGGGTAAACGCGTCGCAGTGGTCGATGTAGAGCGAGATGACTGGGATGCGCGCTTGCTCGCGCGGAGCTTTGCCGAGCACGCTTGGGCCAAACAGAGCGGGACACAGTTTCAGCCGGTGCGCGTGCGCGCGCTGCAAAAAGGCTTCGAACGCCGGATTTCGCCGTACGATTTCGCGGCGGCCCAAGACGCGCCTGCGCGGCTCTCGTTCCTGCTGGAAGCATTGCAGCAGAGTGAAGCGAAACCGGATGCTTGGCTGTTCGGGCCGTGGCTCGGGATCGAGCGCGCGCTTTCAGTCGAGCTTGCCGCGAGCTTGCAGGCATTGGTCGGCGAGACGACGTCGGCGCCGGGCGGCACGGCCGGCGCGCGCTTCGAACGCGCGCGCGATCGCTTGCTCGGCGAAATCGCGGATCTGAAGCGCGTGGTCGTCGCTCGAGTCGAAGCGAGCGCGAGCGGTTATCGCGTCGAGAGCGAAGACAGCGAAGCGCGCGAATTCGATGCGGTCGTGCTTGCGACGGGCGGCGTGGCCGCGGGCGGCGTCGCGCTCGAACGCTCGTTCGAGCGCCGCGGTGGCAGCGGGTTCCGGCTTTCGTTTGCGGCGCCGGTTGCGCTCGAGCTCGGCGGTGAAATCGTCGAGGGCTTTTCCTCGTTGGCCAATTTGGATTTCGTCGAGCGCGGTTTGGATGCATTGCTCGAGGTGGGCATTGCCGTCGATGAGCGCGGCGCAGCGCGGGGAAATACCGGGCTTTTCGTGGCGGGTGACGCGATGGCCGGCCGCGCTCGCGCGGCGCTCGCCGCGGCACAATCCGGCATCGCGGCAGCGCGGCGCGCGTTCGAGTTTGCGCGGAGTCAGGGACGGGCGTGACGCGGCTCGCGTTCGCGCTGCGCGAGTTCGGTGTTTTGGCGTCGCTCTTGGCGAGCATGGCAGCTTGCCAAGGGGAGGGCAGTTCGCCCACGCCCCCCAACCAAATCATCGAAGCGGGCGCATGTGCCGCTTCAATGGGCAGCGACAGCGACAGCGACGCGGGCGCGAGCTCGCATGCCGTGCTCACGCAGCACAACGACAACGCGCGCACCGGCGCCATGCTGACCGAGTCCGTGCTCAATACTTGCAACGTGCCCGCGTTGACCAACCTAGGCAGCTACGCGCTCGACGGCGAAGCCTATGCAGAGCCGCTTTACGCCGAACACGTCGCGACGTCGGGCGGCACGAAGAACCTGCTCGTGGTCGCGACGCTGGCCGATTCCTTGTTTGCGTTCGACGCGGATGCGCCGGGAAGTCAGCCCGTGTGGCAGCTCGGACGCGAGAGCGAGCTCGGCATGGCCGCGCTGTCTTCGCGCAATATCGGCGATAAAAACGGCATTTTGGCGACGCCGGTGATCGATCCGGATGCGGGCGTGATTTACTTGGTCTCGCGCGATTGCGATCCGAACTATCCGCCGGAGATGCCGCACTGCACGCAGCGCTTGTTCGCGATCGAGCTCGCGAGCGGTAAGATTTTGCAGAACGTGACCATCGCGGGCAGTGTGCCGAGCCCGAGCACGAGCTTGCCGGTATTTTTCGATCCGAGTTTGCATTGGAGTCGCGCCGCGCTGTTGCTCGCGCAAGGCAAGGTTTTCGCGTCGTTCGGTTCGGGGCCGAACGGCACTGCGCACGAAGAGGACTTCACGTATCACGGTTGGCTGTTCGGCTATTCGACGAGCGATCTGTCGGCGGCGCCGAGCGTGTATTGCTCGACGCCGGATTTCGGCGGTGGCGCGATTTGGCAATCCGGTAACGGCCCGACCGCGGACGACAGCGCGATTTACTTCGCGACCGGCAACGGCATTCATCAGCCCACGCCGGCGACGCCCGCGGATTTCCCCGCAATGCCGCAAGGGGACGAAGATTCGCTCGTGCGCGTGCCGCTCGGGAACACCACGACTTCGGCTCATTTCTGGGATGATCGGCCGTATCACGCGGACGGCAACGTGTTTCAGTACATGGAGAAGAACGACATCGATCTGAGCTCGGCCGGGCCGCTCTTGATCCCGGGTAGTACCCAGCTGATCACAGCCGGCAAATCCGGGATCTTGTACGTGCTCGATCGTGCGACATTGAAGCTCACACAAGATCCGATTGAGGCTTTCAGCGCGCCGCCGCTCGCGGCCGGCCAAACCAAGTACATCTATTCGTACGACGGAGGACCGCACGTGCAAGGCTCGCCCGTGTTCTTTCGACCGAGCGCCGAGGGATCCGATAACACTCAAGGGTTATTGTTCTATTGGCCCGAGCTCGAGCGACTCGAGTCGTTCGGTTACGACTACGGCTCGGGCGTCGTGAGCGTGCTGCAAAGCGCGGACGTGCCCCAAGTGACGAGCGGCGGCGCGCTCTCGCTCTCTGCTTTCGGGGGCGATGCGAGCTCGGCGATCGTGTGGGCCTCGACGATCGATAGTGACGGCGTGAGCGGGCACTTGTGGGCGCTGTCGGCGGTCACACTCGGTCGCCTATGGGATGCGAGATTGCCGGCCTGGTCCAAGTTCGCGCTGCCGACGATCGCGGCCGGCCGCGTGTACATGGCGAGCACGTCGAGCAAAGCCGGCACGGCGCAAAACGTGCAAGTTTTCGGGCTCTCGCAGTAGTTCGCCGATCATGCTACATCGCGGCCCGTCATGGCCGCCTTGCTGGGATCTCGGGTGCGCATCGGTTTCGCGGCGCTCAATGCGCTCGTCGCGTTGATTCTACTGGTCGCGGTGTTCGGTCTGCTCAAGGTGCGCTTCTGGGGCATCGATTTGCCGGCAGCGATGATCTCGCTGGCCGAGATCGTGAGCGCGGTTGCGCTGTTCAGGCGCTTGCCGTGGGCCATGCGCGCGCTCGCGGTGTCGGCGTGGATCACGTTCGTGCTCGGTTTGATCTTGGTCGGACTGATCGTGCTCACGATGGTATTTTTGCGCAGCATCCACGGCGAAGACGGCCTGGCAGCGACCGCGATTTCTGGGCTGATCGTGGCGCTGATCGTGCCGTACACGCTGGTCGTGCCCGCGGCGCAGCTGCTCTGGCTCAAGCAGCAACCGAGCGAGTCCGGATCGTGACGCCGCGCGAACTCGCGCGAGTCCTGCTCGGCTATGTACTCGGGCTCGCGCTGATCGCGATTGTGCTGTCTGCGGTGCTCGGACTCAATCGCAAGCACGCGCCGACTGGCACCAAGATCGTGAGCGTGTGGCAAGGCGGAGTGCGCGTCGCGCGCGCGGTGGTAAGCGGGGATGCGACGCACACGCTCGAAGCGGAAGCGGGTCGCGGCGGCACGCGCGTGGTGTCCGAGATCGTCGATTCGGCGCCGATGCTCAGCTTCAATCGTTTGATCTTTGCCGCCTGCGTCGCGCCGGTGAAAGACGGCGTGATGGCGAGCTACGCTGGCCAAACCGCGTACGCCACGCCGGACGACTTGCTCAAGGCCGAAGCGTACGAAGCCAATTTGCAGCTCGGTCCGACCGCGCTCGTGCTCGGCATCGACGCGGACAAAGTGCTCGGTTTGCTCGCGAAAGAGCTCAGGACCACGCCGGACGAGCTGTTCCAGCACGGCAAATTCCGACGCTTCGCGCTGAAGACCGAGAAACGGCCGTTCCCGCGCGAGGTCACGCCGAGCAACGTCAAGCTCGACGATGTCCGCTACGCGGTGCTCAGCTCGGCGCGTTACCTCGCGCGCAACCAAAAGCGAGACGGGTCGTTCCGCTACGAAGTGGACGCGACGACCGGCGCAGACTCGAACGACTACAACTTCCCGCGCCACGCCGGTGCCACTTACTTTCTTGCGCGCGCTGGCAATCAGCTTCGCGATGCGCATCTGTTTCATGCCGGGCGCCAAGCGGGCGCGTACATGAAGGATCGCACCACGCTTCATTGCGGAGCGCACGCTTGCGTCGGGCAGGGGGATGAAGTCGACGTCGGCGCGTCCGCGCTCGGCTTGCTCGCGTACGTCGAGTTGCTGAACGGGGGTGCGGGCGAATTCCGTGACGCTGCGCTCGACATCGCCGCATTTTTGCGCTCGCAGCAGCTCGCAAACGGCGATTTCATGCACTTCTACTCGGTCAAGGAACAGCACCCGATCAACGTCCAAGTCGAGTACTACACGGGTGAAGCGGCGTTTGCGCTCGCGCGTGTCGCGCGGATCAGCGGGGATGCGCGCGATCTCGAAGCGGCGAAACGCGCGCTCTCGTTCTTGGTCGGGCGTTCGCCGTTGTTCATCGGCGCGCACTACTTCTGGGGTGCCGAGCACTGGACCTGCCAAGTGATGGAAGATCTCTGGCAACGCGCGCCCGATGAAACCGCGCTTCGCTTCTGCCTCGACTGGCAAGCCGCCAATCGCAACCTCCAACTCTCGTCTCCGCCCGAGCCGCCCGAATACGACGGCGGGCTCAGCCGCGGCCCCTTCGTCTCACCGCGCCTCACACCACTGGCGAGCCGACTCGAAGCCGCCGTGGCGACGCTGTCGGTCGCGCGCGGCGCGGGCGTCGATCAGAAAGAGCTTGCGCTCCTCGAGGACGAGATTCGGCGCGGCTTCGCCTTCTTGCTGCGCTACCAGTTTTCGCCTGGACCCACCTATTTGATGCCGGATCCGCGCGGCGTGAGCGGCGGAGTGCCGGGAAGTCCGGTCGATCTGCACGTGCGCATCGATTATCCGCAGCACGCGGGCGACGCGTGGCTGCGCTGGCTCGAGTTGAACGACGTTCGACACTGAGTAACGACGCCGTGCAGCAATGCGCACGACGAAGCCGCGCAGCGAGCTGACCGCATCGTGACGGCGCGCAGGCGCGCACTCGTCATAATCCAGAAGAGTGATGCTCCATTCGATTTCGAGTTATGCTCGTGAACTCCGACCTGCGCTCGGACCTGGGATTTTTGCTCCTGCTCGCTCGCGTTTGCTGTGGCTGCCCGTGCATACGCTGGTGATTGCGTCGGGCATTCTACTACTCGCGCGCCATCTCGTGCCGTGGCCGCTGATCCCCGTGATTTCGCTGCTGATCGGCTTCAGTTTTGCTGGGCTGACGTTCCTCGGGCACGAAACCTTGCACGGCGCGGTCGTGCGTGGTCGCCGCTCGCGGCGCCTCGTCGGCTGGCTCGGATTTCTACCGTTCGCGATCTCGCCGCGGCTTTGGATTGCTTGGCACAATCGCGTCCATCACGGCAATACCAACAAAGTCGATATCGATCCGGACGCCTATCCCACTTTGGAAGCCTATCGTCGGAGTCGCACGGTTCGCATCGCGACGAACGCGGCCGCGCCCGGACGCGGTCGCTTGCGTGGCGCGCTCAGCTTACTCGTAGGCTTCACGGTGCAGAGCACGCACATGCTGCTCGTCGCAGGCAAGCGCGGTTTTCTCTCGCCGAAGGAGCACAGCTACGCGCTGGTCGAGACGCTCTTCGGCGCCGGGCTCTGGCTCTCGCTCGCTTGCTGCATCGGCTTCGGCCCGTTCCTGTTCGCTTTCGTGTTGCCGCTCATGGTGGCGAACGTGATCGTGATGGCGCACATCCTCACGAACCACAGCCTCAACCCGACGACTGCGACGAACGACCCACTCGCCAACTCACTCAGCGTGACCGTGCCACGCTGGGCCGAGTGGCTCACGCTCGGTTTCGGCTATCACGTCGAACATCACCTATTCCCCGCGATGAGCGCCCGCCACGCCGGCAAAGTGCGCGACCTATTGCGCGCGCGCTTTCCGCGCCGCTACCACTCACTCCCGCTGCTACGCGCGCTGTTGCTGCTGCACCGCACGGCGCGCGTTTACAAAACGCCAACTACGTTGATCGATCCGCCGTCGGGGCGGCAGTGGGAGACGCTGGGGGCGGGGGCGGCGGAGTGAGGTTTGTGTCGGGGCGCTTCGATGTTGCCTCCGACCTGCTGACACACTGAGCCAGCGCAGCTTTTGGCTGGG